>JASIGS010000481.1 GCA_030052355.1 Streptosporangiaceae bacterium
GGCCCCGCTTCCAGCGCCACAGCAGGCTGACCAAGATCTAATCTGAACGCAGCCATGTACTCGCCAGAAGATCGAGCCAGCCTGCAAGCGGCGCGTATCGCCGTGGCGTGCGCTGACGCCCGGCTTGCTGCTGGCCGGCGGTTACGCCACGACCCGCCGCGTCGCGGTCTGGCTCAAGCCGGCAACCGGCCTCGCACCGCACCGCAGAGGCAGGAGGCAGTCTCATGAGGTACCGCCGGGAACGCGAACCCGCCCGCCGGTCGTTCCTGCTCCTCGCCAGCCTGACCGCCGCGTTACCGTGCATCGCGCTGAGCGCGTGCGCCTCGGCGCCTGCCACCGCGACCCCGCCAGCGGGAACGCCGTCGGTCGTGTCGGCGCCCGTCCGCGTCGCTCACACCAGGCTCGGTACCGTCGGTTACCGCATGATCGGCAGCGGCGAGCCGCTGGTCATGATCATGGGCTACTCCGGCACCATGGAGGACTGGGATCCGAGATTCGTGGACGCGCTGGCCCGGCACTACCGGGTCGTCATCTTCGACAACGCGGGGATCGGCGCCACCCAGCCGCTGGCCGGGCCCCTCACGATCGACGGCATGGCCAGGCAGACGAGCGCGCTCATCGACACCCTTCACCTGTCGCGGCCAGACGTGCTCGGCTGGTCGATGGGCGGGGTCATCGCGCAGGCGCTGGCGGTCCTTGACCCAGCTCAGGTGCGCCGCCTCGTCCTGTGCGCCACGTTCCCGGGTACCGGCCGCGTCACCGCGCCGTCGCAAGCCGCGGTCCTGGCCCTTACCAGCGGCAACCCGCAGCAGGAGGCGGCAGTCCTGTTCCCCGCGAACCAGGTAAGGGCGTACCAAGCGTTCGCCACGGCGATCTCCGGCTACCCGCCAGCCGCCGCGGCACCCGCAGCGGTGGCGGCGGCCCAACGCCGCGCGGTAAACCCCTGGCTGGCCGGAAAGGATCCAGCGGGTCGCAAGATCGCTGCAATCTCCGCGCCGACCCTGGTCGCCGACGGTACGGCCGACCGGCTCGACGCGGTCGCTAACGACCGGGCGCTCGCCAGGCTGATTCCCGGCGCACGACTGGTCCTGTATCCCGACGCCGGGCACGCGTTCCTGTTCCAGGCCCCAGCGCAGTTCGCGGCCGTGGTCGAATCCTTCCTGACAGCTTGATGCCCGGCCTCAGCCCTAGGACGAGAACGCCTCGCGCAGGCTGGCTTCCTGCTCGGCGGACAGGTTCGTGGTGATCAGCTCTGCCCCGGAGTGCTCGAACTCGGCCTTGACCCGGTCGAAGACCGCGTCGGAGCTGAGCAGGAAGAGCGCCGAGGTGCCGGGAGTCACCTGCTCCCTGACCCGCTTGATGAACGAGTCGCTGATGCCGACGTCGGCCAGCGAGCCCATCAGCGCACCGGTCGCCGCGCCAACCGCAAGGCCCAGGATCGGCACGAAGAAGATGAGGCCGAAAAGCAGCCCCCAGAAGCCACCGCCGAGTGCCCCCGCCTTCTTTGTCGAGTGCATCTCGCGGGTCTTAGGCTTCCTGGCGCCCGGCTCCCAGTTGACGATCGCGGCATCCTGTACCTGGATAAGCGCCTGGCTCTGCAGCTTCTCCAGCGTCGCCAGCGCGTCGTCGGCGCCGTCGGGAGAACCGAACTTCCACGCGGTCAAAGTCGCCATCCGTCACCCTCCGTTGGTGGTACCGAGCCAGGCGACCGCCTTGGCTGGTGGCTACCACCATCAGGCCGCCCGCGCCGCAGCGTCATCACCCGCCCGGGGTGAACGAGGCGCTTCAGGCTCGCGCGGCAAACGCAGCGCGGCGACGAGGCCGGCCAGCGTGATCACCAGCAGGACGACCAGCGCGGCACTGAACGGGTTCCGGCCCGGAACCCTCGCGGCCACCAGGACCGAGCCAACCAGGGCGGTGCCAACCGACGAGCCCAGGTTCGAGATGCTGCGCGACAGGCCCGAAATGTCGCCCTGGTCGTTGTCCGGGAAGCTCGACTGGACAACGTTGACCGATGAGGTGAGCATGACGCCCACTCCGGCGCCGAACAGCAGCAGCCCGGGAATCCAGCTGAAGACGCCGCTGCCGATCTTGACCACGGCCAGCAGCAACGCCATGCCGGCGACTGTGGCCACGAAGCCGGCGATGATCAGCCGTCGTTGCGCATGGCGCCTGGCCAGCCGATCGGCGGCCGCGGAAGCGACCAGGAGCCCGATGGTGCCGGGAATGAGTGTCAGGCCGGTCTGGATCGCGCTGTAGTGCTTGACCTCCTGCAAGTACACCGAGACCACGAAGAAAGAGCCCTGCAGGGTTAGCCACTGGATGAGCTGAGTGGATAGCCCCAGGTTCGCGGTCTTGCTGCGGAACAGCCGGAGGCGTAGCAGCACGTCTCTGCCCCGGCGCTCGGCCGAGCGGATGTGCAGGAAGAACCACAACAGGAACAGCGCGCCGATGGCGACCAGCACCCAGACCACCGAGATGCTGCCCTTCGGGATCAGGACCGTCCCGCCGATCGAGAAGTCCTTCCGTGAAGCACCGAAACCGTAGGTCCTGGACTGCAGGAGCCCTAGCACCACGAAGAACAGCCCGGCAGCGGACAGGGCGGCCCCGATCAGGTCGAACCGCGGCACGGGCCCCTGCCGGGCGGGCTCGTCGATCTTGCGGGCGAGGAAGATGATCCAGGCCACGACGAGGACCTGCAGCACGAACGACGCCCGCCAGCTGATCGCGCTGGTCACCGTCCCGCCGATCAGCGGGCCAGCCGCTGCGCCCAGGCCACCCGCGCCGCTGACGACGCCGAAGTACTTGGCCCGCGACTTGACGTCGGGAAAGACCACCGTGATCAGGATGTAGATCGGCGGGATCATCAGCGCCGATCCGACGCCCTCCAGCAGCGAGTAACCGATAATGAG
>JASIGS010000482.1 GCA_030052355.1 Streptosporangiaceae bacterium
GTTTTGCTCCTGGCCAACGGGGCCCTGATCAGCAGGCTGGGTGAGTTCGCCTGGCGGGTGTTCTTCCAGGTGGCCGGCTGGGTCCTGGCGGCCTATGTGGTGATCGGCGGGATGCTGGAGTTCATCTTCATCTTTGACCACACCCGCGGTGCGCTGCTGGTGGTGCTCACGCTCTCGCTGCTGGTGTTCGCGCTGGACATCCCGATGCTGCTGGGATTCTCGGTAGCCCGTTACCAAGACCCGGCGTAACCGCTCAGGCGTGACGGACGCTGCGCCAGCCGGCCGACGGGATCCGCCGGCCGGCTGGCGCAGCACGAGCCAGCATCACCGTGATGATCAGACGATGATCAAATGTTAGCCCGCTTCGCGAGGCTTGCTGGAGAACACGACTTGTTGCCGTCGTCCCGGGCGGACGAGCAGACGGCAGGCGTGTTCGCCGCGGAAAGCAGCCGTTCGCGAAGGAGATGCAGCATTGAAGAAGTCCCGCAGCTTCATGATCAAAACCGGAGTCATCGCAGTCGGCATAGCCGCGATCGCAGCGGTGTCGGCCACGGCGCTGTCGGGCACAGCGCTGTCGGCCACGGCAGCGGTGACCGCATCGCACCCAGCCGCGCATGCCGCGGCAGCACGTGACAGCGCCAGACTTGACGGTGCGTACACCAATTGCCCCGCCGGAGACTGGTGCATCTTCAAGGGCCTGAATGGCACGGGTGCCCGCCTGGCACACCCGGGGAACTGGCCGGTGACGTACAAAGTCGCCTTCAGGAACACCGACGAGTCGTTCGCGAACCGGACCTCCGGGCTGGTCCGGTTCTACTACAGCATCAACTACCAAGGCGGCTATATATGCGTGAACAGCGGAGGCTATGCCAACGACGCCGCGTATTACGCCTTCTACGAAACCGGGAGCAGCCCGAACACGAGCACCGGGTCAGGGATCACGGTGTTCCAGCAGATCGCGTCCATCGGAGTCGCCAGGGGGAACTGCGGTAATCCCCTCCCGCTCCCCTAGCGCCTTATCGCTCACTCGCCGTGCGCCCAGCCGGACCCGAGGTTCGGCTGGGCGCACGACTACGCAGCGCGACCTGGCGGCTGGAGCGTGAGCGACGGCGGTCTTCGAGGTCAGGCTAGCCAGGATCGCCGGCGATCCCCGATAATCGGGAGGGCTAATTCCAGAAGAGCGTTCTAGTATCAGGCGCGGGGAGGCCCGAGCGGGCCACGAGAGGACCGGGTGAGCCGGATGGGAAGCCTGGACGGGCGGGTCGCCGTCGTCACCGGAGCGGGACGGGGTATCGGCAGGTCGACGGCCCTGCTGCTGGCCCGTGAAGGTGCCGCCGTCGTGGTGAACGACCTCGGCGGGGCCGTCGACGGCTCGGGCAGCGACACGGGCCCGGCCCACGAGGTCACCGCCGAGATCACCGAAGGCGGCGGCAAGGCGATCGCGAACGGAGCCGACGTCTCCGATCACGCCGCCGCCGAGGACTTGATCAAGACGGCGATCTCCGAGTTCGGCCGGCTCGACGTGCTGGTGAACGTCGCCGGGATCCTGCGCGACCGGATGGTCTTCAACATGACCGAGCAGGAGTGGGACGACGTCATCCGGGTGCACATGAAGGGCACGTTCAACACGACCAAGTTCGCCGCCGCGCACTGGCGGTCGCTGCGCGAGGAGGACGCGCAGAACCGCATCATCAACTTCACCTCCGTGTCAGGCTTGCACGGGGCTCCCGGCCAGCCGAACTACGCGGCGGCGAAGATGGGCATCGTGGGCCTCACCTACTCGTCGGCGAACGCGCTCGGCAAGTACGGCGTGACCGTCAACGCGGTCTCCCCTGGCGCCGCGACGAGGATGACGGACTCGGTTCCGCTGGAACGCCGCAGGACCGGGCGGCCGGTCGCTGACGAGTGGTCGCCGGACAACGTCGCGACGGTGGTCGCCTACCTGGCCAGCGAGCGGTCCGGCTGGCTGACCGGCAGGATCGTGCACTCTTCCGGGTACGAGGTAGCCCTCTACAGCAACCCCGAGCCGGTGATCCGGCTGATCGGCAACGAGCCGTGGGACCTTGATGAGCTGGCCGGGCAGGTGGAGCGGTCGTTCAAGGCACCGGGCGGCCGGGCCCGATGAAGCCTGTTCCCGAGCCCACCCCGGAAACTCAGCCGTTCTGGGACGGCTGCGCCCGGGGCGAGTTGCTGCTGCAGCGCTGCAACGCCTGCGGCAAGCCGTACTTCTACCCGAGGCCCATCTGCCCGGCGTGCGGTTCGACCGACGTCGAGTGGTTCACGGCGAGTGGCCGCGCCACGCTCTACTCGTACGTGATCAACCACAGGCCCGCACGCGGTTTCGAGGACGACGGCCCGTACGCCGTCGCGGTTGTCCAGCTCGCCGAGGGACCGCGCATGATGACGAACATCGTCGGCGTCCCGAACACGCCCGAGGAGCTGGTACTCGACATGGAACTCCAGGTGACCTTCGAGCAGCGCGGTGAAGTCAGCCTGCCGCTCTTCACGCCTGTGCAGGCCGCGCGATGACGGCGAGCACGAGCGGAGTGATCATCGCCGGGGCGGCGGAGACGGACGAGCTCGGCAAGCTGCCGGACAAGTCCACGCTCCAGCTGCACATCGAGGCAGCGGTGAACGCGGTCGCCGACGCCGGCCTGTCCATGCGTGACATCGACGGCATCGCCACCGTCAGCTCGCCGGGACCCGTCCAGGTCGCGCACGCGCTGGGCATCACGCCGACGTGGCTGGACGGCACCGCGGTCGGCGGCACCTCTTTCCTGCTGCACGTCAGGCACGCAGCGGCCGCGATCCGGGCAGGCTACGCCAGGACGGTGCTCGTCACCCACGGTGAGTCGGGCAGGTCCAGGGTGGGAGCCGCTCCGTGGCCGCGGGGTAACTCCTCCATCCAGGGACAGTTCGAGGCCCCGTACGGGGTGAACGGCCCGACGACGGCGTTCACGATCCCGGCGCTCCGGTACATGAAGGAGTTCGGGCTGACACACGAGCAACTGGCGTACGTCGCGGTCGCGCAGCGCAAGTGGGCCGCGCGCAACCC
>JASIGS010000483.1 GCA_030052355.1 Streptosporangiaceae bacterium
CCGCCGTGAGGACCGGGCACTGCTCGTAGAACGTCGTGAACGCGCTCGCCGTGTCGAAGAGGTAGCCAGCCAGCTTGTGCGGCTCGGCGTTCTCGGCAACTTCCGCCACGGCCCTGCCGAAGCCGGCGAGCTGCAGGGCAAGGGCCCGTTCGGCCGGCTCGGTCAGCTGCACCTGGCCGGCAAAGGCCGCCGGATCCTCCCCGCCCCTGGCGAAGATCGACCGGATCCGCGCGGTGGCGTACTGGAGGTAGGGGCCGGTGTTGCCGGTCAGCGCCAGCATCCTGTCGTAGTCGAGTGCGTAGCTCGAGTCCCTGGCCACCGACAGGTCGCCGTACTTGAGCGCACCGATCCCCACGGCCTCGGCGATCCGGGCGCGCTCGACGGGGTCGGCGTACCTGTCGGCTATTACCTGGCCGGCGCGCTCCACTGCCTCGTCCATCAGCGTGACGAGCTTGACCTGTTCGCCTGTCCTGGTCTTCAGCCGCCCGCCGCCCTTTGCGGTCATGAGGCCCACGACGGCGTGCTCGGCAGTGGCCTTGTCAGTCAGCCAGCCCGCCTGCCTGGCCACCGCGAAGACCATGGCAAGGTGCAGCGTCTGCTCGGAGCCGACGACGTAGATGAGCCGCCGCGCGCCGAGGTCGCGCAGCCTGTACCTGATCGCGGCGACATCGGTGCTGCCGTAGCCGTAGCCGCCGTTGCTCTTGCGCAAGATGATGGGCAGCGGCGCACCGTCGCGGCCGGTGAACCCGGGCGGGAACGCGCACAGCGCCCCGTCACTGATCACCGCGACTCCGGACGCCTCGAGCTCAGCGCAGACGTCGGCCAGCATCGGGTTGTAGAAGCTCTCCTGGTCCATGTCGGCGTCGGTCAGCGTGATGTCGAGCCGGGTGTAGATGGCGCGCAGGTACTCCATCGAGTCGTCGACAAGCAGCCGCCACAGCCGGAGCGACTGCTCGTCACCCGCCTGCAGCAGCACCACGCGCTCGCGCGACCTGTCGGCGAACGCGGGATCGGCGTCGAACCTCTGCTGCGCCGCCTGGTAGAAGGCGGTGAACTCGCCAGCCACCAGCTGCTCGTACGTCGCTTCCTCGCCGACGTCGAGCGCGTGCTCGATGAGCATCCCGAACTGCCTGCCCCAGTCACCCAGGTGCGCGGCGCGGATCACGGTGTGGCCGAGATACTCGAGCACCCGGACGACCGCGTCGCCGACCGACGTGGCCCGGAGGTGACCGGCGTGCAACTCCTTCGCCACATTGGGCCCTGAGTAGTCGACGACTACCAGATCGTGGTCGCCTGCCGACGTCGGCACGCCGATCCGCGGGTCGGAGAGCTGAGCGGTCGCGTTGGCGGCGATCCAGGAGTCGTGCAGCGTGAGGTTGATGAAGCCTGGCCCGCTGACCTCGACGGCGCTCACCAGGTCACTGCCGGCCAGCCTGCCGGCGACCTGGGCGGCGATGTCACGCGGCGGCCTTCCGATCGAGCGGGCCAGCTGCATCGCCGCGTTGGACTGGTAGTCAGCGAAGGCAGACGGCCGGATGAGGGGATCGGCTGCCCCATATTCCGAGCCGAGCTCTGCTGCCAGCGCCTGCTGGACGGCGAGCCCGAGCGCTGCCTCCGGATCAGTCATATCCCAAGCTTATCGGCGTGCGCGAACCGGTTTCCTGCGCCGTACGGACCGCTGCGTTCCGGCCGGACCCGAAACCCCCTAAGGGGCTGATACGGGAAAAGCCCAGCGGCCACGATGTAACTATCCGTGCTGGTTTGCGTTCTTCACGCGGGATCATCTCGGTTTTATCTCGCGTCGGCGGGGTAGATGCGGAGTCCGGGCTTCAGCACCGGATTACAGGCAACCCCAAGCGGGCTCCGAGCGTTTCGTAATGGGGACCTCGTTAGCTGGTCCGCGGGGAACTACAGGTGCCAGCGGGGGCGTCGAAGGAGCGGACCAGAAGGACATGTGATTGCCAGCTGGGCGACATGACGTGGGGATCGTGCGCCAACCAGGGCGGTGCGGGTCGCGGCGCCCGGAAGGAGATGCATGACAGTTCAGCAGATCACGCCGGGCGTCCCCGTGCAGGGCCGCGGGTTCCGTGCGTACACCGCAAAGCACCTTGACCAGCTGACCGCGCGGGCCGGCTTGGACGCGCAGGCCAGGCTCGCAGTGCGGGCTGTCGCAACGGTGCTGCCGTTCCGCACCAACGACTACGTATTGGAGTCGCTGATCGACTGGTCGGCGGGCCCGGACGATCCTATGTACCGCCTCGTCTTCCCGCAGGCAGACATGCTCTCGGCCGATGACATCGGCCCGATCGCGGCCATGCTGGAACGGGGCGCTCCTGAGGAGGAGATCCACGCCGCGGCGCGCGACCTGCGCATGCGGCTCAATCCGCATCCGGCCGGCCAGCTCGCGCTGAACGTGCCAGAACTGGCGGACGAGCCGCTTCCCGGCGTCCAGCACAAGTACCCAGAAACGGTGCTCGTCTTCCCCAAGCAGGGACAGACGTGCCACGCGTACTGCACCTACTGTTTCCGGTGGGCGCAGTTCGTCGGGGAGCCCGACCTGAAGATGGCGACGGACGACATGTCGCGGGTGACCGCATACCTGAGAGCGCACCGGGAGGTCACCAGCGTCCTGATCACTGGTGGCGACCCGATGATCATGGGAGCTGCGGTGCTCCGCCGCTATGTCGAGCCGTTGCTCGACGAGTCCCTCGACCACATCGAGTCGATCAGGATCGGCACCAAGTCACTTGCTTACTGGCCGCAGCGCTTCCTGACCGACCCGGACGCAGACGAGACCCTCCGGATTTTCGAGCAGGTGGTCAGTGCCGGGAAGTCCATGGCCCTGATGGCCCACTTCTCCCACCCGCGCGAGCTCGCGCCGCCGCCGGTGTCGGCAGCGATCGGCAGGATCCGGTCAACGGGGGCCGTCATCCGGACCCAGGCCCCCCTGATCAGGGGCATCAACGACGACGCGGGCATCTGGTCCTCGATGTGGCGCTCGCAGCTGCGGCTCGGACTCGTGCCGTACTACATGTTCGTTGAACGGGACACCGGACCCCAGGGCTACTTCGCCGTCCCGCTGGCCCGCGCGGTGGAGATCTTCCGCGACGCCTACAGCAGCGTGTCCGGCCTGTGCCGGACGGTGCGCGGACCATCCATGTCGACCACGCCGGGCAAGGTGTGCATAGACGGCGTGACCGAGGTCGCCGGTCAGCTCGTGTTCGTGCTGCACATGATCCAGGCACGCGATCCGTCGCTGGTCGGCCGGCCCTTCTTCGCCCAGTTCGATCCCGCGGCGGTCTGGCTGTCGGACCTGCGGCCAGCGTTCGCCGACCGGTTCCCGTTCGAGTCAGAGTCTGGCCGGGATGCCGCGCCTGACCCCTTCGGCGAGCTCCTCGCGTCCGCGAACTGACGCGGGCTAGCCGGCGGCTGCGGGCCTGGGCTCGCCGACCTCGGCGGCGGGCTCACCGCGGCCTTCCGGCTTGGACCCGCTGACGATGAACAGGCAGCTGGCGGAGCCGGCCAGCAGGAACACGAGAGGCACCAGCATGCTCGGGCGCATGGCTTCGACGAAGCCGTGCGTGAAGATCTGGCCGGCGAGCCCGCTCGTCCGCTCGCCGGTTCCGGTTACGAGGCCGCCCTTGGCGGCTGCCTGGAATCCCGCCAGCAGCTTGTCCCTGGCTGGCGCCGCCAGGTGCCCGGCTTGCTGCTGCACCTGGCTGGTGAATCCGGCTATGAGCCGGTTCTGCAGCAGCGCCCCGATGCCCGCCGTGCCGATGACGGTCCCGACCTGCCGTGTGGTGTTGAAGACACCCGAGGCGGCCCCGGCCATGACCGGCTTGACGTTCCGCATGGCCACGGTCGTCATCGGGGCGAAGGTGCAGCCGATGCCGATGCCCGCGACGAACTGAGGAGCGAGGAAGTCGTACCACGCCGAGTTGGTCTGCGCGATGAAGGCGATGCCGGCCATGCCGCACGCGAACAAGAAGAGCCCGGCCATGAGGATGTACTTGCCGCCGATACGGTCCGACATGCGGCCGGCCACCGGGGCCACGAACATGGACACGAGCGACGCTGGCGCCATCGTGAGCCCGGCCTTCAGTGCGGTGAAGCCCAGGACGGACTGCAGGTAGATCGTGAACGGCAGGAAGATGCCGAGCATGCCGATGGTGATGAACGCAGCGACCATGTTCATCAGCGCGTAGTTCCTGTCCTTGAACAGGGAGAACGGCACCAGCGGCTCATGGTCCTGGCGGCGTGACTGGCCGAATATGAACGCCGCGAGCAGCACGGCGCCGACCGCGAAGAGCAGCGGGATGGACACGAACGACGTGATCGTGCCCCAGTTGTACTTCTCGCCCTCGACCAGCGCGTAGCAGACCGCGAGCAGACCCAGGCTGGCCAGGACGACGCCGCCGACGTCGAAGCTGTGCCGGCGGCCGGTGCGCAGGTCGGGGATCAAGAGGAAGGTCAGCGCGAGGACGATCACGCCGATCGGCAGGTTGACGAAGAAGATGTACCGCCAGTCGAACGCCGTCACGAGCAGCCCGCCGAGGGTCGGCCCGGCGATGGTGGCCACGCCCGCCACCGCGCCCCAGATGCCGAAGGCGGCGCCGCGCCGCTCCGGCGGGAAGACCATGGTCAACATGGCCAGCGTCTGGGGCATCAGCAGCGCAGCGCCGAGGCCCTGGACCGCGCGGAACGCGATGAGCCAGCCGGGCGACGGCGAGAAACCGCAAGCAGCGGAGGCGGCGGTGAACAGCGCGATCCCGGCGACGAACAGCCGGCGCTGGCCGAGCAGGTCACCGAGCCGTCCGGCGGTGATGAGCAAGACCGCGAGGACCAGCGCATACGCATTGATCACCCAGAGCACGTCGTCGAGCGACGCATGCAGCTTGTTGATCATGTTGGGAATCGCGATGTTCACGATCGTCAGGTCGAGCAGCGTCATGAAGAAGCCCAGCGACACGACAATCAAGATCGCCCACGGGTTACCCCGGTACTGCCTCACGCCGTCCTCCTGAAGCCGCGGCGGCCCTCACGCCGACGCGTGACACGCTACGACACCGGTCAGACAGTTGCGAG
>JASIGS010000484.1 GCA_030052355.1 Streptosporangiaceae bacterium
CCCGCGAGCTGCGGCTTATTCCGGGGTGGCCGGTGCCGCACCGCCGACGACCGGCGCCGCGCTCTCGGCGACCGCTCCGTCCGTCGCCGCGTCCGCCGCGATGGCCGCCTGGGGCGATGCTGGCGGCAGCGCGGTCAGCTGCGCCGGCCAGCTGCGCCGCTGAACCCAGACGAACCAGCAAATGCCGGCCGCCGTCATCAAGATCGCTACCCAGAAGTTCAGCCGCATGCCCAGGATGTACTCCGAGTAGTCAATCCTGATCGTCTCCTCGAAGATCCGGTAGCCGGAGTAGCCCGCGACGTAGAGGGCGAACAGGCCCCACGGGTTGATCCTGCGGTGGTGGCCGATCCACACAAGGACCGCCGCCCAGGCCAGGTCGAAGATCAGCTCGTACAGGAACGACGGCTGGAACGTGCTGTAGGCCACGTACGCGGCCGGCCGGTGCCCCAGTGAGATCTCCAGCGCCCAGGGCAGCGTTGACGGCTTGCCGAAGAGTTCCTGGTTGAAGTAGTTGCCGATCCGCCCGATGGCCTGCGCGACGAGTAGCGCCGGAGCCACCGCGTTGGCGAACAGGCCGGCGCTCACGCCGGCCCGCCTGACCCGCCAGATCCCGGCGGCGGCGCCGAGCGCGATGCCGCCCCAGATGCCGAGCCCCCCGGACCAGACGGCGAAGACCCCCCACCAGTGGTGCGGGATCGCGTCGGGGGTCGTGATGTCGAAGTAGATCCGGCCGCCGATGATGCCAGCCGGCACCGCCCACAGCGCCACCGAGCCAACCAGGTCCGGGTCTCCGCCGGCGGCACGCCAGCGCCGCACCGTGATGATCACCGCGAGCGTGATGCCCACCACATACATCAGCCCGTAGAAGTGGATGAACAGGGCACCCAGGTGGAACCCGTTGATCGACGGGCTCGGGAGGAAGCTCAGCGGCAAGCCGCGCGGATGCGGGGGCATGGTCAAAGATTATGCCGGGAACCGCAGTGTTCCGGAACTCGCGCGTTCCGGAACGCGTCGGCCTCCGGAACCCCAGTTCCATCCCCGATCGCACGGCCGCCGGCGGGCGGCTTCCTGCCGGGCGGCTAGCATGCCCCGTGTGACTTTGCGCAGCGGGCAACTCAGCCGTGAACTGAACGACTACCTGGTCAGGCACAGCGCCGGACCGGATGCCGTGCTGAGCAAGCTGGCCGAGGAGACCGCCTCGAGCTACCCGCGGCACGCTCAGATGCAGATCGGCCCCGAGCAGGGCACCTTCATGACGCTGCTGACCAGGCTCTCGGGTGCGCGCCGGGCACTGGAGATCGGGACCTTCACCGGGTACTCCTCTATCTGCATCGCCCGTGGCCTGTCCGGCGGCGGCCTGCTGACCTGCTGCGACGTCAGCGACGAGTGGACATCGGTGGCCCGCAGGTACTGGCGGCTTGCTGGCGTCAGCGACCGTATCGAGCTGCGCCTGGGGCCGGCCGCGCAGACCTTGTGCCAGCTCCCCGCGAGCGAGATGTTCGATCTCGCCTTCATCGACGCGGACAAGACGGGCTACGTCGGCTACTGGGACCAAGTGGTTCCCAGGATCCGGCCGGGCGGGGTCGTCCTGGTGGACAACACGCTGGCGGATGGCCGCGTGGTCGAGGCAGGCAACCCCGACCCGGGCGTGCAGGGAATCAGGGCATTCAACGACCGGGCAGCAGCGGACGAAAGGGTAGAACTGGTCCTGCTGCCAGTGGGCGACGGCCTGACACTCGCGCGCAAGAAGTAGAACCGCCGGGGACCCGGGGAACGCTGCCCCAGGCACCCAGCGGTTCGGGTCCTGCTATGCCGCGGTGAAGCTACCTGCGGCCCGACTTGCGCTGCTGCTGGCCGCCGCTCGGATTCCCGCTCGGACCACCGGCGAACGCCTGGTCGGGCTCGATCTCGATCCGCTCCCGGCGGATCTCGCCGCGGATCGTCTGGTCTTCCTCGACCCGCTTGGTCACCAGCCGGACGCGCTCGACCGGCACGGCCTGCTTCTGGTAGACGGCGCGCTCCTCGTGCAGGATCACCTCCTGCACGCTCTCCCCCATGTCGCCGGCCCGGATCTGCTCGTTCGCGCCGATGGGCACGCGCTCGATGTCGTACTCCTCGTGGAAGACGTGCACCGCCTGCTCCACAGGCTGTACGTCCACGTACTTGTGCAGGCGGATGCGGCCGCTCTCCACCGCCTGGGTGCCGATCTGCAGCTGCTCTTCCTGGCGTACCAGCCAGTCCCCCGCCGCGATCGTGCCGGCCTCGGGCGCCTGCTGGCCCAGCGTGCCCTGCTGGCCCGTCGTGGTCTGCTGCTGGCCCGTCGTGGTCTGCTGCTGGCCCATCGCCGCCTGCTGCTGACCGTACTGGCCCTGGCCAGCCATGGTGCCCTGCTCGGCCATGCCTTCGTCGGCCGGCCCCCGCTGCTGCGCGGGCACCGTAAGGCCGTAATAGCGGCTCAGCTCCTCGGCCTGCGAGGCTGACATGTGCTGCCCGGCGTCGATCTCCGGGCCGCTCATGATCTTCTGGCTGTCGAACGGGACGGTCAGGCCGTCCGGGGTGACCCGGCTGCTCCCAAGCGGCACGAACCGGCCCGTCTTGCCGGACCGTACGCGGGCCCACGCTGGCGTGCCGTCCACGTCGTCCCTGAACACCTGCTCGACAGTGCCTACTACTTTCCCATCGGCGCCAGTAACTCGCGCGCCGAGAAGATCTTCGGCCTGCGTGGTCATGGTGACATCTCCCCCCGAGTCGCTATCACCGTGCTGTTCCGGGGGGCGACCCCCGGAGCCCCGCGGACACTGACGCGCATCGGCCGCCGGAGCCGCCTATGCTCTACTGACCCACAGTAATCTACCCACTACCGCCTGTTTCAACTGCGCTGACTCTCTCTGCCCCGGGGGTGCCCGGGCCCCGGCCCGGGGCGGCGCGCCAGGCAAGCTTGGACACGGCGTCACCTCTCACCGCCGCGGTCGCTACGATTTGCCGCTATGGCGCCATTGTTCAGCCGGATCATCCC
>JASIGS010000485.1 GCA_030052355.1 Streptosporangiaceae bacterium
CATCCGGCCGTGACGAGCTGGCACTGGCACACCGGACGCGTCGAGGGTTAGCCGGACGCGCCGTGCCAGCCAAGCAGCTATACGACACGATCGGCCGCACGTACACGGCCACCCGGTGCACGGAGCCCAGGATCGCGGCGCGGATCTGGGCGGCGCTCGGGGACGCCGAGACCGTCCTTAACGTCGGCGCCGGCACCGGGTCGTACGAACCCGCAGATCGCGACGTGACGGCGGTCGAGCCGTCAGCGATCATGCGCGCGCAGCGTCCCGCCGGTTCGGCCCGGTGCGTCGGTGCTGCCGCGGAACGCCTGCCGTTCGCGGACAGTTCGTTCGGCGCCGCGATGGCCGTGCTGTCGGATCATCACTGGCACGATCCCATCGCCGGCTTGCGCGAGATGCGCCGCGTCGCCAGCCGCGTGGTGGTGTTCCAGTTCGATTCCGGGTGGGCGGACCGGTTCTGGCTGATCCACGACTACCTGCCGGAATACCTCGAGATGGTGCGCGCGCGCCGGCGCCCGAGCCTGGCCGAGCTGGCCAGCGCCATCGGCGCCAGGATGGAACCGGTGCCGGTTCCGTGGGACTGCGCAGACGGCTTCTTCTACGCCTACTGGCGCCGACCGGAGCGGTACCTGGAAGACGAGGTCCGGCGCGGGATCTCGGTGTTCTCGGCCCTCGGCCCTCACGTCGAGCACCGAATGGTAACCGCGCTGCGGTCCGACCTGGCGTCCGGGCGGTGGGCAGCCAGGAATCGCGACATCACCGGGCTGCCTGAAGCCGATTACGGCGGGCGGCTGCTCATCGCCTGAGCACCGCAGCTGACAGGCGTTTCCATTAGTTCCTGTATCATATCTGATACAGTCCAAAGATGGAGAGCGAACATCGCGACGACAGCGGAGACGCCTCGCGGCCGCCCGGACTGGACCGGCCTGGCCTGCTACGGGTGCTTGAGTCGGCAGCGCGCCTTCAGCAGGTGGTTCCTGACGCGGTACTGGTAGGTGGATCTGCCGCGGCTCTCTGGGCCGATCATCGCTCATCCAGCGATCACGATCACGTGCTCGAGGATCTCGAGGCGCGTTTCGAGGCTGTACTTGACGCAGTCGAAGCTACCGAAGGGTGGGTCACTAACAGGGTTACTCCTGGAAAGATCATCCTGGGCGAACTGGGCGACATCGAGTCTGGTGTCCGCCAGCTCATCCGTACGCTGCCCCTCGAGGTGGTGCAGGTCGAGCTTCCGTCCGGGCAGATGCTTCGAGTCCCCACGCCGGATGAGATCCTGCGGATCAAGGGGTACCTGATCGTGCGACGCAATCAGGTGCGGGACTACCTCGATGTGGCCGCACTTTCTGACCGCTACGGGATTTTGCATGCAGCACATGTGCTCAAGCACATAGACGACTATTACTCCGATCAGCGCGGCGCGCACGCCCAAGGTATTGCCACCCAACTGGCTCGCCAGCTGGCGGCACCAAGGCCTGCGGACGCCAGGGCCACCGCGCAGCTTAGCCAGTACAAGGAGCTCAATGCCCGGTGGACCAACTGGCAGAACGTGACCGACGTCTGTCGGTCTGTCGCAGTGGAGATGGTTCGGTGACCACGGCCCTTAGGTTCCGGAACCTCTCCGTCTCGCCGGAAGATCCCGTGGAGACCTGGCCCTTTGAGGCTATCCGCGCTGCGGTCGAGCGGGGCACGCTCCCTGACTGGCGCCGCCTGGCGAAGGTCATCGAAGCCGACCCGTGGGGGCCAGTTGCTCAGCAGGTCCTCGAAGCAGTCGACCTTGCGCGCCCGTACGGGACTGCTGAACTCCTGGAAGGAGTCGTCGAACGCGCCCGGACCGACGCCGCGGAATCTGAACGTGCCGAGGCAGCAGCCGAGGTTCGTGCGATCGTTAGCGACTCCGGCCTCTCCGTGCGCGATTTCGCAGCGCGGATCGGTACCTCGCGATCTCGCTTGTCTACGTACATGTCCGGCAAGGTGGTGCCCTCAGCCGCCCTCATGGTGCGGATGAGGCGAGTCAGCCGCGCTCGCATATGAGCCGCTGCAGCCGCTAGGCGCCGGCGAGCACCGCGAGTGCGGCCCGGGCGGCGTCCTTCTCGACCTTGCGCCACGGCCGTCCGGCCGCGCGGCCGATGGCAGCTAGGTCGTCCGCTCTCGCTGCCAACGACGCCGCGTCGACTGCCTGTGCCACCCAGCCGCACCGCTGCGCAGCGGCCAGCATTGCCTCCCGGTACAGCACGCCCTCGGCGGCGTGCATCCAGGCGTGCGACCTGAGCACCTGGGCCGTGGTCGCGGGCACGGAGACCGCCTTCGCCACGACCGCGACACCGAGCACGCTGGCGCCGCTGGGCAAACCGGCCGCTGCGGCGCGCAGGACTGCCACACCGCCGGTTTCTGCCACCTGCTCAGCGCGCCTGACCAGTTCGTCAGCGGCGGCCTCGGTTAAGCCAGCAGCCGCGTGGTACGCGGCGGCATCGACATCCTCCGGCATGAGCGGCGCGTCCCACCGGCCCGCGTATTGCGGCCCGCCCGGGCCAGCGGCCAGGGCGATGACGACGGCGGAGCCGGTACGCGTCGTGACGCCGAATGCCACCGCGAACTCACTCATGAGCCCATCTTCCTCGCGGCGGCGACAGCCGACAGGGGTGTCTAGGGTGACGAGGAGGACGAGCGGACCTGCCAGACCGACGCTCGGAGCAGCTCACGGCCTTCGAGTGCCTTGCTGGCCGACAGTTCGTAGCTGGCGAGGAGGCGGTAACGGTCGCGCGGGAAGTAGCTGCGGCCGATGTCGCCGGTCAGGACGTGAGCTCCGGCGCCGGCCGCCTCGTCCAGGTAGCCGGCGACCCGCTCGGCCAGTTCCCGCTCGTACCAGACGTCACCGGCCACGACCACCTCGCGCGGCACGGCGCGGTCAGGAACATCGCCGAGGACCGAGCCGATGCAGCCGGGGGCGGGCACCCCGTTGGCTTCGGCATTCAGCCCGATCGCGGCCCTCGCGAGCGGGTCGGGCTCGCTGGCGACCACGGCGGCCGCGCCCGCCTTCGCCGCGGCGATCGCCACCAGGCCTGAGCCCGAGCCGACGTCGAGCACGCTCCGGCCGGCCACCACAGCCGGGTTGTCGAGCAGGTAGCGAGCCAGCGCGACGCCGCCTGGCCAGGGAACGCCCCAGAACGGCGGGTCCAGCCCGGTCCGCCGGGCATCGCGCTCGGTCTGCTCCCAGAGCGCGTAGATGTCGGCGGACTGGTGCAGGCTGATCTCGGGCACGAAGGGGACGGCCGCGAGCCGGGTCGCCGCCAGCACGAACTCCGCCGGGGTCACGGCGGCTCAGAGCCAGCCTTGCTCGTCGGCGGTCCTGACCGCCTCCGACCTGTTGCGCGTCCCGGTCTTCGCGATCGCCGCGGACAGGTAGTTGCGGACGGTCCCCTCCGACAG
>JASIGS010000486.1 GCA_030052355.1 Streptosporangiaceae bacterium
ATGGAGCTCGAGCCCAGCTTGATTACCTCTCTGGCCACGGGAGAGGCTAACACGGGCCGGATCACCGGATCTGGGCGCGCGACCTGGGAGAAGCGGCATGTCAGAACAATTCGGCCAGGCGTTCTGGGACGAGCGGTACAGCTCAAAGCCCGCGATCTGGAGCGGCAAACCGAACCCGCAGCTGGTGCAGCAGGTGACCGGCCTTGCACCCGGGACCGCGCTGGACGTCGGCAGCGGCGAGGGCGCGGACGCGATCTGGCTGGCCGAGCGCGGCTGGCTGGTCACCGGCGTCGACATCTCGCAGGTCGCGCTCGACCGGGCCGCAGCGCAGGCGGAGACCCTCGGTGTCGCCGGGCGCATTGTCTGGCTGCACGAGGACATCACGGCGTGGCAGCCAGCGCAAGCGCGCTACGACCTCGTGTCCGCCCAGTTCATGCACCTGCCTGCGCCGGCCCGGAACGTGCTGTTCCGCAACCTGGCCGCAGCGGTTGCGCCGGGCGGGACGCTGCTGATCGTCGCCCACCACCCCAGCGACCTGCAGACGACTGTTCCGCGCCCGCCGATGCCCGAGCGTTTCTACTCAGCCGACGAGATCGCCGCGGAACTGGATCTGGCGCAGTGGACCATAGTGACCAGCGAAGCCGCGCCGAGGTCCGCCGCCGACCCCGAAGGCCGGAATGTCACCGTCCACGACACAGTCCTGGCGGCGCGCCGGATCGCGTAAATCCTGGCTGTGAAGTGACCACTAAGATCGGCAGCATGCTGCGATGGCTGACCGCGGGAGAGTCACACGGCCGTGCCCTGGTGGCGGTCTGCGAGGGTGTCCCGGCCGGCGTGGAGGTGACCTCGGCCGACATCGCGCTGGCGCTCGCCCGCCGCCGGGCTGGCTACGGCCGCGGGGCGAGGATGAAGTTCGAGCAGGACGAGGTGGAGCTGACCGGCGGGGTCAGGCACGGCGTCACCCTGGGCGGTCCGGTTGCGATCAGGGTCGGCAACACCGAGTGGCCGAAGTGGGAGACCGTGATGGCACCGGATCCGGTCGACGCCGAGACCCTCGCCGGGCAGGCGCGGAACGCGCCGCTCACCAGGCCGCGGCCGGGCCACGCCGACCTGGTCGGCATGCAGAAGTACGGCTACGACGACGCCAGGCCGGTACTTGAGCGGGCCAGCGCGCGGGAGACGGCGGCCAGGGTCGCGCTCGGCGAGGTCGCCAGGCGGCTGCTGCGCCAGGTGCTCGGCGCGGAGATCGTGAGCCATGTGGTGGCGCTCGGCACCGTCAGGGCTCCAGACGGGCTGGCGCCGGAGCCGGATGACCAGGCAAGGATCGACGAAGATCCGGTGCGCTGTGCCGACCCGGTCACGAGCGCGGCGATGCAGGCCGAGATCGACGCGGCGCACCGTGACGGGGACACCCTCGGCGGTGTGGTGGAGGTCATCGTGTACGGCCTGCCGCCGGGGCTGGGCAGCCACGTGCACTGGGACAAGCGCATCGACGGCCGGCTGGCCGGGGCGCTGATGAGCATCCACGCCATCAAGGGCGTGGAGGTCGGCGACGGCTTCACCACCGCGGCCCGGCGCGGCTCGCAGGCACACGACGAGATCGAGACCTCGCCCACCGGGGTACGCCGGACCACGAACAGGGCCGGCGGGATAGAAGGCGGCATGACCACGGGCGAGCCCGTGCGGCTGCGCGCCGCCATGAAACCCATCTCGACCGTGCCCCGTGCGCTCGCGACCATCGACGTCCGTACCGGCGAGCCGGCCAAGGCCATCAACCAGCGCAGCGACGTGACCGCGGTGCCGGCCGCCGGAGTCGTCGCCGAGGCGATGACGTCGCTGACGCTGGCCGACGCCATGCTCGAGAAGTTCGGCGGAGACAGCGTGGCCGAGACAGCTCGCAACGCCGAGGCCTACCTGAAGGCGCTGGCGATCCGATGAGCGCGCGCCCGCCGCAGGCCGAGACACGCCGCGGCGCGTTCCCTCCCGTGGTGCTCATCGGACCACCGGGAGCGGGCAAGACCACCGTCGGCACGATGCTCGCGGCGCTTGCCGGCGTCGGCTTCACCGACACCGACGCGATCGTCGAGGCGGCCGCCGGCAAGCCGGTCAGCGACATCTTCGTCCAGGACGGCGAGAGCGAGTTCCGGCGGCTGGAGCGGGACGCGGTCGCGGCTGCGCTGTCCGGCGTTGACGGCGTCGTCGGGCTCGGCGGCGGCGCGGTGATGGACCCGCGCACGCAGGCGCTGCTGGCCGGGCACCGGGTCGTCTACCTGGAGACCGGCTTCAGCGAGCTGGCCAAGCGGGTTGGCCTGGATCGGGCGCGGCCGCTGCTGATCGGCACCAATCCGCGGGCCCAGCTCAAGGCCCTGCTGGAGGCGCGGCTGCCGGTGTACGAGAAGCTGGCCTGGCTCACCGTGGCTACCGACGGACGGGAGCCCGCGGAGGTCGCGGCGGAGATCGCAGCGGCGCTGGTCAGCGCTCCCGGAGCGTCGTGACCGCGGCGACCCGCATAGCCGTTGGCGGCGAGCACCCGTACGAGGTCGTTGTCGGCGCCGGCGTGCTCGGCGAGCTGCCGTCGATGGTCGGCGACGGGGCGCGGGCCGTGCTGGTGATCCATGCGGCCGGCCTGACAGAACTAGCCGGTCAGGCGTGCCGGCAGCTCACCGCGGCCGGCTATGCCGCTCGCGCCGAGCCGGTACCAGACGGGGAGGCCGCCAAGGAAATCGGCGTCGCGG
>JASIGS010000487.1 GCA_030052355.1 Streptosporangiaceae bacterium
GCCGCAATCATGAACGGCACACTGATGAGATCGCCGACGGCGGCGACGGCCAGCATCACGACGGTCAGTCGGCGTACAGGTGTAGGTCCCCGACTCTGGCTGAGGCTCAGGGCTGAGGCCGGCGGCCACATCTGCGTGTGGCCGCCGGCCCCTGGTTACGACGCTTGCGCCGGTGCCTCGGCGGGTGCAGCACGCAAGCTGCTCGAGAGCGGGCGCCAGCCGGGCAGTCTTCTCGCACCGGCCGCAACTCCGAACGCCACGAGTACCTGCACGGCGAGCACCGCGACGAACCCGGTCCGCACCCCGACTCCGTCGCCGGCCAGCGTCAGGAACAAGCTGCCGAGTGTCGCGACGCCGAGCGCGAGCGCGGCCTGCTGCGTGGTCGTGAGCACGCCGCTGCCCGCCCCGGCCTCGGCCGGCGGCACGTCGGACAGCACCACGCCGAACAGCGGGCTCATGACCAGCCCCTGCCCGAACCCCGCCACGACGAGGCCGGGCAGCAGCGCGGCCAGCGACAGATGCGGCCAGGCGAGGTAGACAGTGACTCCTGCGATGACAAGCCCGGCCGCTTGCAGCAGGGCCCCGGCGGCGAGCACCCTGGCGCCGAACCTGGCCAGCAGCCTGGACGTGGACAGTGACGCCACCAGGAAAGCTATGCCCATCGGCACCAGCACCGCGCCCGCCGCTAGCGCGCTGTCGTGCAGCCCTTGCTGCGCCAGCAGCGCATAGCAGAACATGAACGCGCCGAACCCGGCGAAGAAGGGAGCCGCGAGCATCAGCCCGCGGCGCATGCTCGCGTGCCGCAGCAGCGACGGCGGCACCAGCGGCGTGCGGCCGGCCCGCTCGGACCTGACCTCGACGGCGCCGCACGCCGCCGCGAACACCGGAGCCAAGACCAGCAGCGCGATAGTCCAGGCCGGCCAGCCCAGCGAGCGGCCTTCGGTCAGCGGGATCAGCAGCGCCAGGACGGTCATGCCGAGCAGAACTGTGCCGGGTCCGTCGATGGGTGCCGGGTTGCCGTGCCGGGTGTCCGGGACGTAGCGGTTGGCCACGATCAGGCCGACGATCCCGATCGGCACGTTCACCAGGAAGATCGGCCGCCAGCCAAGGCCGTCGATGTTGGCGGAGACGAGCAGGCCGCCGAGAAGCTGGCCGAGCACGGCGGCCAGGCCGCCGGTTGCGCCGTAACGGCCGAGCGCCCGGGCGCGGCGCTCGCCGGTGGTCGCGGCCTGGATGGTGGCGAGCACCTGCGGGACCATCATGGCCGCGGACGCGCCCTGGGCCACCCGGCAGATCACGAGTACCAGCGCAGTCGGCGCCAGTCCGCAGGCCAGTGACGTGAGGGTGAAGGCCGCCATGCCGGCCAGGAACAGCCGCTTGCGGCCGATGCTGTCGCCCAGCCGGCCGCCCAGTACCAGCAAGAGCGCATAGGCGCTTGCGTAGCCGGAGACCACGAGCTCGAGCAGCGCCTGACTGGCGTGCAGGTCGGCGTCGATCGTGGGCAGCGCCACGTTAACGATGAAGAAGTCGACCATGGCGAGCAGCACGCCGACCAGGACGACGGTGATGCCGGCTCCGGTCAGCTGGGCTTCACCCTGGGTGCCCGGCCGTCCTGCCGGGATCGGAGCCTGCGGTGTCCGCAGCGCCGGCTCAGCCACGGTCACGGCCGCTGCCGGCTGCTGGACAGGCTCAGTTGTGTTCAGTGAGGTTGGCATGTAGCCAGCGTCGCCGAAAAAGTTAGCCAGGTACTAGAGCCTGTTTATACTGGTACTGGTGCTACCTGGCAACAGCACCGGACCTGAGGCATACTGGTACCCATGAGTGATCAGACCTTGGCCACGGTAGCGGCGATGCCCGCTCCGGTCGACTCAATTTCACCCGGTGCGGCCTCGGTCAGGCGGCGCGAACTCGGCGGCTTCCTGCGCAGCAGGCGTGAGCGGATCGCTCCGGAGGAGGTCGGCTTGCCGCCCGCGCCGCGGCGCCGCACGCCTGGCCTGCGCCGGGAGGAGGTCGCCACGCTCGCCGGGGTCGGTGTCACCTGGTACACCTGGCTGGAGCAGGGCCGCGACATCAACGCCTCACCGCAGGTGCTCGACGCGGTCGCGCGCACGCTGCTGCTCGACCCGCACGAGCGCGATCACCTGTTCCGGCTCGCCGACGCCCCGGACGGCAACGGCGCAGCCGACTGCATCTCGGTGCCGCCAACCGCCCAGCTGCTGATCGACAAGCTGGAGCCGTTCCCCGCGTGCATCAGAAACGCGCGCCACGACATCCTCGCCTACAACGGGGCATTCGACCGCCTCATGGGCCCGCTGGCCGGTGTCCCGTTCGAGGAGCGCAACTCGCTGTGGCGGATGTTCACGGTGCCGAGCTGCCGGGCCGCGACGCTTGACTGGGAGGAAGCGACACGGCGGATGGTGGCCGAGTACCGCGCCGCGATGGCCGAGCACGTCGCCGAGCCGGCCTGGAAGTGCCTGGTCTCGCGGCTGAGCAAGGCGTCACCGGAGTTCGCCGAGCTGTGGCAGCGGCACGAGGTCGCGCAGCCGGAGAACCTCACGAAGCGGTTCCTGCACCCAGAAGTCGGCCTGCTGAAGATGAACTACACCCACCTGTGGCTCGGCCAGCGCCTCGGCACGCGCATGACGACCTACACCCCCGCCGACCTCCAGACAGAGGAGCGGCTTATCGAACTCCAGCGCCGGGCCGGGGCACGCCAGCCTGCAGCAGCGGCGCGCTGACTGGCCCGGAGCGGCCCGGCGGCTCAGGGCGCGCCCGGAGGAGTCACTGCAGCGGCCACGCTGATCCGGCCCGCACGGCGGAAGATGAGAGTGAGCGGGACGGTCATGTAGTTCTCGTAGGGCACTGGGTTAATCAGGACAACATCCGGGCCGAACGGGCTGAGGGTCACGCTGCCGTGAGCCGGGATGGCCAGCCCGGTCACGACGGGGCGCCGGCCATCCTTACCTGGCGGGCCGGTCAGTAGCACCCGGCTGGCGTCGGGAGTCCGCGCGGACGTCAACTCGTCTGGCTCGGCGCTGAGATTGCGGATGGTGATGTAAGTGGGCGCCGTGTGGATGGCGCTGGCTGCCTGGGCGGTAAATGCCCGCATCGGAATGGCCGCGAAGCGGATCTCGATTCGTATCCGGGTCACGGTACCCGCACCACCGCTGATCACCCAGATCGATAGCAGCGCGATCACCAGGGCAGCGGCGACGAGCGGCGCTGCCGCTGCTCTCGCCAGCTCCGCCGGGCGGCTGTGCCGCGCGGGGGCTGCTGGGGTTGCCGTCGCATGCACAGCGGTCACTGCCCGGTGGCCGGGTGTGGCTGCGGGCGGGCCGACAGCACGCGCGCGTGCCGAGTGCCGAACCGGCGCAAGCGGAGGCTGTTGCCGACGACGATGAGTGAGCTGGCCGACATCGCGACGCCCGCGAACAGCGGGTTGAGGTAGCCGAGCGCAGCAAGCGGGATGACGACCAGGTTGTAGCCGAACGCCCAGGCGAGATTGGCCCGGATCACCCCCAGCGTGGCGCGGGCCAGCACGACGGCGTCGGCTATGGTGACCGGGTCGCCGCTCACCAGCGAAAGATCGGCGGCGCCGATTGCCGCATCCGTGCCGGTACCGACCGCCATGCCGAGATCGGCCTGCGCTAGCGCCGCCGCGTCGTTGACGCCGTCGCCGACCACTGCTACCCGCTCACCCGCGGCCTGCAACTGGCGGACAACGGCGGCCTTCCCATCCGGGCGAACCCCGGCAAACACGCTCTCCGGTGGGATGTCCAGTCTGGCCGCTACAGCCTGCGCAGTGCGCTCGTTGTCGCCGGTGAGCAGGACCGGCTGCAGGCCGAGCTGACGCAGGCGGATTACCGCGTCCCTCGCACCCGGTTTGATGGCGTCGGCGACGATCAGCAGGCCGCGTACCCGCTGGTCCCAGCCCACTAGTACCGCGGAACTGCCGGCCCGCTCGGCGGCGTCGATAGCGTCCTGCAGATCCTGGCCGACGACCAGGCCGAGCTCCGCGAATAGCTGCGGGCTTCCGGCCACGACGTCGTGGCGGCTGACTTTGCCGCGCGCGCCAGCTCCTGGCAGGCTGGCGAACTCGGTCACTGGCGGCAAGCTACCCAGGCGGGAAGCGGCCTCGCGGGCGATCGCGACGCCGATGGGATGCTCGGACGCGTCTTCCACAGCGCCGGCCAGCGCAAGGATTTCTTTCTCCTCGGTGCCAGGCTCCCCGGCACCCGCCGTCGTCACGATCTCCCGCACGTCGATTGCGCCAGTGGTGAGCGTGCCGGTCTTGTCCAGCACAACCGTGCTGATCCGTTGCGCCGACTCCAGCGCCTGCATGCTCTTGACGAGTATCCCGAGCTCGGCGCCGCGGCCTACCCCGGCCACCAGCGCCGTGGGAGTGGCAAGTCCGAGCGCGCACGGACAGGCGACTACCAGCACCGCGATGACAGCGCTCCAGGCAGCATCGCCGGGCAGGCCGGCGCCTAGCCAGAACCCGAGCGTTGCGGTCGCGGCCCCGATGACGGCCGGCACGAAGATCGCGGCAATCCGGTCCGCGAGCCGCTGGGTCGCGGACTTGCTGGCCTGTGCACCGCTCACCAGCCGGGTGATCTGCGACAGCATGGTGTCCGGACCGACCCGCGTCGCGCGCACAACCAGTCGGCCGCTCATGTTTATGCAGGCGCCGATCACCTCGTCGCCCGGCCCGACCTCGGCGGGCATCGACTCGCCGGTCAGGAGCGATGAGTCGACGGCGGACTGACCGTCAAGGACGACCCCGTCGGCGGCGATCTTCTCACCCGGCCGGACCACGAACCGGTCGCCGGCGACGAGCTCGGCGACCGGCACGCGCAGCTCAGTCTCGTCGCGGAGGACGGCGACGGTCTTGGCGGCGAGTCCTGCCAGCGCTGTCAGGGCAGCGCCGGAGTGCTGCTTCGCCCGGGCTTCCAGGTAGCGCCCGGCGAGGACGGCAACGGTGACGCCCGCCGCCGCATCCAGATACAAGGTGTGCCCGTTGGCTGGCGCGAAGGTAATGGCGTAGGACATCCGCATGCCCGGCATGCCTGCGCCGCCGAAGAGCAGCGCATAGACCGACCACCCGAATGAAGCGGTCACGCCGAGGCTGACCAGTGAGTCCATCGTCGCGGCGCCGTGGCCCAGGGCCGTCCAGGCGGCTTCGTGCAGCGGCCACGCGCCCCACGTTGCGACGATGCCCGCCAGCACCAGGCTCAGCCACTGCCAGCCAGGAAACTGCGCCGCCGGGACCATGGCCAGCAGGATCACCGCGACGGCCAGCGGCAAGCAGACGGCCAGTCGCAGCCGCAGCATCGAGGCCGCGATATCGGCCGCGGGCGACTCGTCAGGGACCACGGCAGGCCGGGCGGCGCCGTAACCCAGCGACTCGATCACGCTGATCAGCTCGTCGGGATCACGGCCACCGGTGCTGGTCACGTAGGCCCGGTCGACCGCGAAGTTGACGACAGCCGCGACGCCTTCAAGCCCGTTCAGCCGACGCTCGATCCGCGCGGCGCAGGAACCGCAGGTCATGCCGCTGATGACGAACTCGATCTGCTCCCCCGTGAGCTCGGTGGCATCGCTCACGGCCGGGCACTCCGGGGACGCTCGGGGTGCCCAGAATGTCCGCCCAGGTTCGTCGACGCTGCGCTGCCCATGTTCATGGATCCGCCACCGCCGCCCGACTGCGACTGACTGGTACTGACCGGGCCGAGGTGGGCGCCTACGGCGTGCGCCGCTCCGAAGATCGCGGCCAGCAGCAGCAGGAAGCCGCCGAGCTTCAGACCTACGTTCACCGCGCCCGCCAGCCATCAGGGAATGCTGGCGCCGCATCGGCGTCGTTGAAGCCGCAACCAAGCGACCAGCGAGAGTCGGCCACGATCGCGTCCCTCGATTTCTCTTGTTACGCTCGCGCCTGCCCTATATAAGCTACGCGCCGAGGCTGACGCGCCGGACGGGACCGGTCAGATCATGATGACCAGCATGAAGGCCATGGTGATCCCCATCGCGATGCCGCAGACGGCGGCCATCTTCGGGGCTAGCACGAGGTCCCTGACCGTGTCGAGTGGCGTCCCGGCCGCGTGCACACGGCCGGCATCCAGTCTCGCAGCCCCAGTCGCCTCGCCGGCGGGAGCGTGGCTGGCAGAAGCCTGGCCGACGCGGGCTGTGGCTTGCCCGCCAGACCCTGGCACGGCAGCCGCTGGCGCGGCGGCGGCGACGCTCGCGTGCAGCAGGCCAGCCGGGCCCGCCGCACCTGCCAGGGCTCCGCCTGCCGGCACGGCCGCAAGGCTCGCGACCGAGTGTCCATGCGCGGCCGCACCGGTGAGGCGGTCAAGACCGAGGACCACGTAGCCCGCGAGCAACAGCGTGAAGATGAACGCGACAACCGGCGCGTTCAGCGTGGGCATCGCGCCCGACGAACTGCCCATGCCACCCATGCCCGACCCAGCTGCCGCGGTCGCGCCCACGGCAACGAACATGTAGACCATCGCCGAGCTATGCACGAGGTGCGGCGCACGGTGGCCGTCCACGAGTACGCGGGCGCCCTGCTGGCGCCACTCGCGGTAGAAGCACCAGGCGAACCACGCCGTCAGCACGCCGAAAACCACATCCCACGCGTCGTCCGGCAGCGTGGTCAGCGCCGCTAC
>JASIGS010000488.1 GCA_030052355.1 Streptosporangiaceae bacterium
CCAGGCCACTACTTTGTCGCCTTCGTCGAACCGCCGCCCACTCCGGCTTACGGCGCGTTCGTCCTGGTCACCTCTGACCACTCCGAGGCGATCAAGAACCGGGCGGGCTCCGGCGGCGCCGTCATCGGCATCCTCGGTCCGCTCGGCGAGAACGCCCTGATCGGCACCGCCGGGGCGAGGATCTCGCACGGCTGCATCCGGCTTCATGAGCAGGCACTGCTGAAGCTGCGCGGGGTGCCGCCAGGCACCCCCGTCGACATCATCAGTTAGGGCACAGAGCGGCGCCGATGCGGCCGCGAGGCGAGCGGGCTAGCCCCAGATGTCCGCGGCCGCCTCGACGACGAGCGCCAGCTTGGCCTTCATCTGGTCCTGGGTGAGCGCGTTCCCCTCGGCCGTAGAGGCGAAGCCGCACTGCGGTGACAGGCACAGCCGCTCCAGCGGCACGTACGCGGATGCTTCGTCCACGCGGCGCTTCAGCTCGTCCTTGGACTCAAGCTCCGGCCGCTTCGTGGTGACGAGTCCGAGCACGACGATCTTGTCGTCCGGCACGAACCGCAGCGGCTCGAAGCTGCCTGATCGCTCGTCGTCGTACTCGAGGAAGAAGCCGTCAACCCCCAGCCCGCCGAACGCCGCTTCCGCCACGAAGTCGTACCCGCCGGAGGTGAACCACGCCGAGCGGTAGTTGCCGCGGCACATGTGCATGGTGACGGTGAGCCCGGCTGGCCGCCCGGCCAGCGCCTGGTTGACCACCCGCACGTTGATCTCGTGCTGGTGCATCGGATCCAGGCCGCTGGCAGCCGCCCCGTCCCGGAACCCCGGGTCGTTGAGGAACGCGAACATGGTGTCGTCAAGTTGCAGGTAGCTGCAGCCGAGGTCGGCCAGCCGGCGGACCTCCTCGGCGTATGCGGCAGCGACGTCGGAGCGGAACTGGTCAGGATCGTCGTAACCGCTCTCGGACAGGTCGGCGCGGAAGTGCACCATGCTCGGCGACGGGATGGTCTGCTTTGCCGTTGCCGTGCTCACCGAGGCGGCCAGGAAGCTGAAGTCGTTGCCGAAGATCGTCTCGGCCAGGTGCACCTTGCCGGTCACCTGGGTGGCGTGCGGCGCGTAACTGATTCCTGTTTCGGGGCCGCCGTGTGCCTGCACGGCCGGCAGCAAGCGGCCAGGCCGGATGCCGCCGAGCCGGTTGATGAAGTCCGTGTGCCACTCAGTGCGGCGGAACTCGCCGTCCGTGGCGGACTGCAAGCCGAGGGACTCCTGCACGCGGACCGCTCCGGCGATCGCGACGTCCTCGGTCGCCCGCAGCTGCGCTTCGGTGATGTCTCCCGCGGCAAGCCGCGCCCGGGCGGCGACGAGTTCCGGCGGGCGGAGCAGGCTGCCGACGTGGTCGGCCCGGAACGGCGGAGCTGTGCTACCCCGGGGGACGACCCCCGGACCCCCGCTAGATCGACGTGCCATGCGCGCTCCCTAGAACAAGGTGTCCGGCAGCCCGAAGTGGACGCGGCTCACTTCTGTCGCGATGTTGAGGTACTGCGCGGCGATGTGCCCGTGGTACATGGACACGTCGCGGTAGTACCGCTGGATCCGCTGGCCCTGCTTGGCCGCGGACGACGACGCCGCGGCCCAGATCACGTCGATGGCTCGCGCGGCGAGCTGGCCGGACTGCTGCAGCATCGCGAACAGCCGCGCGTCGTCCTCCCGGCTGAACGGCTCGCCTCCGTCGACCCAGCGCTGGCTGTACTCCATCATCAGCTCGGCGACGTGCAGCAGCAGGCCCTCGGCCGAGTCGGTGAGCGCGAGCGCGTAGCCGTAGGGCCGCTGGTGGTCGGGGTGGGTGTAGCGCGGCACCTGCGGCGGCATGTAGGTGTTCTTCGTCGTGATGATCTGCCCGTACTCTTCGAGCGCGGCCCGCGCCGCGCCGATCACCGGGATGACCAGTCCACCGTGATACAGCGCGTAGATGCGGCCGCAGTACATCGGGTTGTCGTGCAGCGCGGCACCGGGGGCTGGGGTGGTCCACCTGGTCCAGTCCCATGCGGTGGTGCGGTGCTCGGGGACGAACACGCCGTCGACCCGGACGCTGTTCGACCCACTGGAGTTCATGCCCAGGGTGGCGCCGTTGCCCCAGTCGTCGAGGATCGTCACCTCATCGCGGGGGATGATCGCGACGAGCGCAGCCGGGGCGCCGCGGGCGTCCTTACCGTCGGTCCCGCCGCGCATCGCGTTCACCATGACGTGGGTGGAGTGCGGCGCGCCCGAGCAGTAGTCCCAGGTGCCTGTCACCACGTAGCCGCCGTCGACCGGTTCGGCGACGCCGGTGGGCGGGGCGCGATGCGGGCCGTGGTAGTTCCCGGTCGGGCTCCACACCTCCCGCTGGCCCTCCTCGGGGAAGAACGCGGCCAGCACCAGGGCGTGGTGCGCCCCCAGGGTGACTCCCCAGCCGGTGCCGGGGTCGCCGGTGGCGATCGCCAGCGTCACCTTCCAGAACGTCGGTATGTCGAACTCGTACCCGCCGAATCGTCGCGGTTGGACGATCCGGTAGAAGCCGGCCTCCTCGAACTTGCGGTCGAGCGCCTCGGTGTGCGTGCCGAGGCGCTCCGCCTCGGCCTGCTGCTCGCGGATCTCGGG
>JASIGS010000489.1 GCA_030052355.1 Streptosporangiaceae bacterium
GGCCGACCTGGGCGCCCATCGCGGCGGGCACCGCGAAGCCCATGGTGCCGGCCCCGCCGGAGTTGATCCAGCTGCGCGGCTTGCTGAACTGGTAGTGCTGCGCGGCGTGCATCTGGTGCTGGCCGACGCCCGCCACGATGATCGCCTCGCCGCCCGTCAGCGCCGACAGCCGCTCGGTCACGTACTGAGGCTTGAGCGGCCCGTCAGGTTCCTGGCTGTAGCGCAGCGGGAACTGGAACTTCCAGCCGTCCAGTGTCGCCCGCCAGAGCTCGGTGTCCGGCCGCTGACCGTCCCTGATCTCAGCCGCCACCGCGTCGGCCAGGCCCGCCATCGTCAGCCGCAGGTCGCCGACGATCGCCACGTCCGGCTTGCGGTTCTTGCCGATCTCAGCGGGATCGATGTCGGCGTGCACGATGCGGGCGTGCGGCGCGAAGGCCGACAGCTTGCCGGTGACCCGGTCGTCGAACCGCGAGCCGAGCGCCACGATCAGGTCCGCTTCCTGCAGGGCAGCGACGGCCGGGTAGGTGCCGTGCATGCCCGGCATGCCGACCGCGAGCGGATGGTCGTCGGGGAACGCGCCGCGGGCCATCAGGGTAGTGGTGACCGGCGCCTCGGCAAGCTCGGCCAGCCTGAGCAGGTCTGCCGCCGCGTCGGACTTGATCACGCCGCCGCCCGCGTACAGCACGGGCCGCCGCGCACGCACCAGCAAGCGCGCCGCATCGCGGATGGCGGCCGCACTGGGCGGCCCGGGCACCCGGTAGCCGGGCAGGTCGAGCCTCGGTGGCCAGGACCACGCTCCCTTGGCCTGCTGAACGTCCTTGGGCACGTCGACCAGGACCGGGCCAGGCCGGCCGGTGGTGGCCACGTGGAACGCCTCGGCGATCGCTGCCGGGATCCGCTCAACGCTCGTGACCAGCTCGTTGTGCTTGGTGATCGGGAGCGTGATCCCGGTGATGTCGGCTTCCTGGAACGCGTCGGTGCCGATCAGGCTGGTACCAACCTGGCCGGTGATCGCCACGATCGGCACCGAGTCCATGTACGCATCGGACAGCGCGGTCACGAGGTTGGTCGCGCCGGGCCCGCTGGTTGCCATGCACACGCCGGGCCGCCCGGTCGCCCAGGCGTAGCCCTCGGCCGCGTGTCCGGCACCTTGCTCGTGCCGCACCAGAACGTGCCGCAGCGAAGACGACAACAGCGGGTCGTAGGTCGGCAGGATAGTGCCGCCGGGGAGCCCGAAGACTACCTCGACGCCCAGTTGTTCCAGGCTGCGGACGAGTGCCTGAGCGCCGGTCAACTGCTCCACGGAAAGCTCCTTAGTTTGCGTGGAAGTCCAATTAATTTGCGTGGAAGTCCAACAAAAAACCTCCCTGCCGTCTGGCAAAGAGGTTGTAGCGCGGGCCCATACGGGCGTCGCGCTACGTGGTAATAAGTACGAGATACTGCCGCAGACTCACTTGCTGGTTTCCCGCCTCGATTGGGTGACTCTGGTATTTGCTATGCGCTCACAGTACCGCACGCTGGCGCCACATACTGCATTACCCCCTGTATTCACCATCCCGGCCATAGGAGACCCCGTCAGCCGGTCAGGTACTGGTGTACCGCCTGCCGGAGCGCGGCCTCGGCCGCCGGGCTGTTCTCGATCCGCCAGTCCTGGTGATAGATGCCGCCATGCTGGGCGATGTCGAACCAGACCAGGCCGAGGGTCCCGTACTGTGCCATCCCCTGAAACAGGTTCCTGATCTTCGCGGGCTGCCCGGCCAGCGGGCCGACGGCCGTCTCTGACAACAGCACCGGCTTGCCGGTCATGGACCTGACCTGCGCGATCGTCTTGCCAAACACGGTGGCGAAGGTGTCGTCCGGCCGGTAGTAGTAACCGTCGATGCCGACCCAGGTCACGTACCGGGAGCCGGGCCACCAGTCTTTGATGGGACCGCTGCCGCGGATGTCGGCCTGGATGGTCCACAGCCAGAAAACGTTGTCGGCACCCTGCTGGCGAAAGATCGTCACGATGCGCCGCCAGGCGGCTACGAATGTCTTCGGCGGCACGTGCCCGTAACCCCAGCCGTACCAGGTGGCGTTCATCTCGTGCCCGAATCCGATCACAACGGGGTGCCCGAAGTCTTTGACCGCGTCGGCGTAGGCGCTCAGGTAGGAGTCATAGTCCCCGGCGGCGATCCCCGCCACCGACGCGTCCGTCGGGTCCATCTGCACCAGCGTCACGGCGCCGTGGTCGCGCGCCTTCCTCGCGAAGGCGGTCTGGAACGGCTCAGGCCAGCCGCTGTAGTAGCCAGCCAGGTCGGGCTGCCGGCCCGCCACCTCGCCAAAGGCCGTGATCGACTGGTAGTCGGTCAGCGGATCAGGTTCGTACACGCCCAGGTAGGACGCCGGGGTCACCGGCAGTGCCGCGTGCGCGACCCCGGGGCTCGACGCATCCGACGTGAGACGGACGGCCGCGATGACCACCGCGACGCAGGCGATCGCGATGGCCAGCAGCATCGCGGCGCGCGACTTCATGGCGTTTAGTCTGTGCCACATTCAGGCGGCATCGGACCGAATGACCAGCCCTTCACCTGAGCCGCTCAACCTGGGCCGCTCTTGTGTAGGCCACGGCACCGTGACGATAGGCGGCGATCGAGGCCGGATTCAGGATGCGGAAGTCCTGCTTGGCGACGGCGTCGAACCAGAGAAAGCCGAGCAATCGGTAGGTGCGGACTCCCGCGAACAGCTGCGCGATCTTCGATGCCTGGCCCACCGCCGCTGTCGCACCGGTCTCGGCGATGAGGATCGGATCCTGCGTCAGCTCACGCACGGCAACGATCGTCGGTCCAAACACAGATGCGAACTGGCTTGAGCGGGTGCTGAAGTAGCCGTCGATACCGACCCAGGTGACGTACGAGGCACCCGGCCACCAGGCCGCGGGCGAGCGGGCGCCGAAGGGCTGGCTGATCGCATTCACCGTCCACATCCACGTCACGTTCCGTGCTCCAGAAGCGCGGAACAGCCGCACCACGTGCCGCCAGGCAGCCACGAACACTCGTGGTTGAGTGTGCCGGTAGCCCCACGAGTACCAACTCGCGTTCATCTCGTGGCCGAAGCTCAGAATGACCGGCCGTCCGTACGCGGCCACCGCCCGGGCGTAGGACGAGAGATAACGGTCGTAGCGGCCCGAGGCGATCGCGGCGATGCTCACGCCTGTCGGGTCGATCTGCACCAGTGGGACCGCGTCATGCTTCGACGCCGAGATGGCGAAGCGTGTCATGAACGGCTCGAGCCACCCGCTGTAGTAGGAGACGATGTTCGGGCTCACCCCCGTGGCCCGGGCGAATGACGCCAGGCCTGCGTACGAGGCCGGTGCGTGGGGCTCGAAGAGGCCGAGGTAGGACGCTGGCGCCGTGGGCAGAGCTGCCGTCGGCTGCGCCCGACGTGGCTGACTGAGCACGATGGCGCCGCCAGCCGCGATCACCGCCGCCGCCGCAACGGCAAGCCAGGGCGCCAGGACCGATCCGGCCGGGCGCCGGGTTTGCACGCCCAAAAACCCGCCTCCCAAGCGGCTCCTGGACACCCATGGCTCGCTCAGTACTGACGCCCCAGCCGACTGGGCACCGTCCAACGACGCAGCCTCGGATCCGCCGAACGCTTCGGCTTCGAGAGCTGGCGGCGCACTAGCAGCAAGCGTGCACCTTTCGCCAACCTGGCCATCGCCGCAGACTACGGGATTTGATAGCACGCTCGCCGGCAACTCCAACAAGACAAGCTCAGGATGCCGCTTCTAACCCGGAATATATCAAATCTCCCTAATCGTAATAATCATCATTCTAACCAGAAGATATTTTGCTATCCCCAAGCAACTTACTTTGAAGCAGACGTCAAAGCGGACTCGTGCCGGAACCAGGTGAACAATCATCGAAAGACCACATGGATATGCATCTAGTGCGATAACTTAATTTGCTACGTGCTTAAAAGAGCACGTCGATCCAGCCTGCACCTAAAAGTCCTTCGATAACTGACGGTATGACCCATGGGGGGGCCTTGAGCACTCTTGTCCGTCCTGCGCCGATGAAGCGCCGTCGGCAGCAGGCTAATGCGGCAAAGTCTGCCTACCACTACGGCCCATAAGGGGAGTTATCGGACATAAATTGACGACATAACTTAACAAGCTCAATGTCCCCCGCACAGAGCTCCGACGTCTCGCCCACGTGGTGGCGACCTGATAAAGATGACCCCCCGCTTGAAGCACTTAGCGAGCGCCAGGAAGTCGCCGTAGCCAGCCTTATCAGCCTGGCCGCCAAGCCGGGCCAAGCCGTCCCGGCCGCACCGACCCGCCGCTCTCACAAAACCCGCGTCATCGCCGTCGGACTGCTCACGGGCAGCGTCCTGGGCTTCGTAGTCGCGATTCACATGACGCAAGTGCCAGGCGGCGGAGAGGCTGTCCATCTCGGCTGGTACGGCACGTCAGTTCTGACGCTCATCACAATCAAGCTGCTCTTGTCAATGCTGGCTGTGCCGGACCCCATCGACGAGAAGTCAGCTGCCGTCCTGGCTCGTTACGACGTCTCCGCGATAATCACCTGCATGAACGAGGACCCCGGAACATTTGCGCGATGTCTGAGCTCGATACTTAATTCGACGAGACTGCCGAATTCACTGACCATCATCGATGACGGCTCAACGTCGCCAGCATGTTTCAACATCGCGCGTAGTCTCCTCCCGTCGTTCCGCGCCGCCGGCGTCGACTATGACATCATTGTGTTCGCCAAGAACCGCGGCAAGCGGGCTGGCCTGGCTGCGGGATTCAGAAGGACTTGGCATGCCGACGTCTACCTGTGCATAGATTCGGACACGATTCTCCATCCGGAAGCGATTGCGAATGGCCTCCGGCCCTTCCGGAAGCGACGTGTCCAGGCTACGACGGGTGCCGTCTTTGCGGCAAACCGCGGACGGAATATCCTGACGCGCCTCATAGACCTGCGGTACTGTTACGCGTTCCTTGGAGAACGTGCCGCCTACTCGGTGCTTGGCAGCGTCCTGTGTTGCTGTGGCTCCCTGGCTTTCTATCGTGGCGTAACGGTGCGAAAGTATCTGAAGAATTTTCTCAATCAGCGCTTCCTTGGCCGCCAGTGCACATATGGCGACGACAGGCGGCTTACGTACTACTGTTTGCGGGAAGGACGCGTCGTCCTGGCACCCTCAGCCATCGCGTGGACCCTCGTCCCCACCACCATGAAGCACTTTTTGCGGCAACAGTTGCGCTGGTCCAAAAGTTTCTTTCGCGAATCCCTGTGGATGATCACGACGGTTCCTCCATGGCGAGTGTGCTGGTGGCTCACCCTAGTTGAGATCGCGACGTGGAGCGGGTTCACGACTGCCCTGATTTACACGATCGCCGTGCGGCCAGCTGTTTCAGGCCATTTCGAAGGACTCAGCTACCTCACGAGCATCTTGATACTCTCTTATGCCAGGTCCGGCCACTACATCGAAGCCCAGCATCCCGACGTCCGCCTCCCGGGTAAGCTAATGACCTTCGCCATTGCCCCCCTGTACGGGATCATCCACATGACACTGCTCCTCCCATTGCGGGTCGTGGCGCTGCTGACCTTGCGGGACAACGGCTGGGGTACTCGCAAGAGCGTAGAGGTCAGATCGTGAAGGTTCGGATCCTCGCCGTCGTGCTAGCCATCGCAGCCCTGGTCGGCGTTGTGATGGGAGTGGCCAGGATCCGCGAGCCGCACCTGGTCTTCGAGCGCGTGCGGGCGTTTCCGCATAGGTACGTCGGAATAGTCTCGTACGATGTACCGGCGTTTGACCAAGATTGCGACTGCGTTCCTAACATCGCGGTGCACTATATCCCGATTGGCTCAGGCATAAACATGCATGTGCCCCAGACGATAATTGACACCGGCGCTGTTCCGCTACTCGAGCTCGAGCCTTACGGAATGTCGTTCGCGAAGATACTCTCCGGTGCGGAAGACGGTTGGCTCACCACTTATGCCCGCGCGGTAAAGAGCCTGAACGCGCCCGTCATCATGTCGTTCGCGCCAGAGGCGAACGGTACCTGGTACAGCTGGGGCTATCACCACGCCCTAGCCTCGGGATTCGTGCGTGCCTGGCAACACATAGTCAGCATATTTCGAACAGTCGATCCCCCCCGCGTAAAGTGGGCCTGGATCATGAACGTGAACTTCGCCGGAAGCGAGAACATTGCCTCTCTCTGGCCAGGAAGTGCGTTCGTGAATATCCTGGGCATAGATGGATACTTTACCTCACCTGGCACATTCGGCAGCTTCTTCGGTCCTACGATCGTGGCAATGCGCGCCATGTCCGACGATCCGTTGCTGATCACGGAGACCGCTGCGGCGCCTAGCGCCGACAAGCTACGGGAATTGCAGCAAATCATCTCGGGAGTTGCGCAATACGGTCTTGCAGGGTTTATCTGGTTTAACGTCAGCCAGCACGGCAGCCTGACGCGCCAGGACTGGACCCTGGAGGCGGACCCGGCCGCCATGCAGCTGTACATCTCAGCTGTCGACCACGTCCGGTAGGTGACCGCTCACTCACTCGGCTTGAGACGCGCTACGAGGTCGGCCTGGTGAATGTGCGTGAACCCTGACGGAACGCGGCGATCGCAGCTCGCCCGGTGATGGCAAAGTTCTGGCCCTTGGAGTTCTTTGAATCGAACCAGACGAACCCGAGCAGGCCGTAGTCGCGGATGCCGGCATACAGGTTCGCAATCTTCGTGGCCTGGCCAGCAGCGGCTACAGCACCTGTCTCAGCGATCAGTATCGGGTCGCTGGTCAGTTTGTGGACTGCGGCAATCGTCGGGCCGAACAGCGGTGCGAACTGCCAGGACGGCTTGAGGTAGTAACCGTCGATCCCCACCCAGTTCACGTAAGCGCCGCCAGGCCACCACGCCGCTGGATTGGGGATGTGACCGGCCCGGGTGTCGTTGATGATGTTCACGGTCCACAGCCAGGTCACGTTCCTGGCACCGAGGACGCGGAAGAGGGTCACGACGTGGCGCCACGCTGCCCGGAAAGTCTTTGCTGGGACGTTCCGATAACCCCATGAGTACCAGGTGCCATTCATCTCATGACCGAAGCTCAAGATGACCGGGTGCCCATAAGAACGCACAGCCTCGGCGTACTGGCTGAGATATCCGTCGTACTTACCGGAAGCGATCGCCGCGATGCTGATGTTGTCTGGGTCCATTTGCACGAGCGGGACGATGCCTTCGTTAGCAGCCGTCGTGGCGAAGCCCGTTGGGAACGGCACGAACCATCCGCTGTAGGTCATCGCCAAGTCCAGATGCGACCCGGTAAGGTTGGCGAACTCTGTTAGCCCGCCCGACGAAGACGGAAACCCCTTCATGTAGATTCCGAGGTAGGACTGGGAGGCCGTCGGGAGCTGGACCGGCAGCGGCCGGCGCGCATCTGACGACCTGTTGTAGAGGACGACGCCTGTCGCGATCGCAGCCACCGCAAGGACTGCAAGGACCGCGCGAGTCCGTCTAGACCTCCCTCGCCGCGTCGTACTGCGGTGCTTCATCGAGTTACTCCCTCCCTGATCCGAAGACGATGGGCTGCTGCCAGACGGCAAATGTCAACGACGCGTGGCGGGCCTCGGAGCTTCCTCGTGAGTCTCATGTCGCTGCCTCCGCTACGGTCCGATTGGCACGTCTCCACACGCCCTTGCTCGGCGTGATCAGCGGCGCAAGCATGTACAGCTGGAGGCCAGCCAGAACTTCAGTCGCCCAGTAGCGTTGCCACCCGAACTCGTGCACGCGCACCGCCAGCCCGGACCACAGGAGTACCTGGACGATCACGATCCAGGTGCACAGGATCCGGTTGACCTTCGCGGGGACGTAACCCCTGTCGGGAGACGCACCGGTGGGAACCCACTCGGCCACGCGGCCGCGGATCGCGTACCACACCGAGTACATGTGGCAGCACGAGTTGATCACGCAGAGACGGAAGATCGTGGGTCGCCAGCCAGTGCTCAGCATCGGGAACGCGAAGAGCGTTGCCGCCAGTGCCGGGAGCATGGGCAGGTAGTTGTGCGGGTAGACGAGCTGCGGGAAGAACCAGACCATGGCCAGGGTCGGGAACGGTCCGGTGATAAGCAGGGCAGCCGACGAGAGGTAATAGAGGAACGCGGCCCAGAACGCTGCTCGCTGCTGCCAGGTAAACGGCGTCTCCACGAAGTGCTTCTCGACCATCAGGAGCATCGAGGAGCGGCACCAGCGGACCTGCTGGTTGGCCAGCGAGGGGAAGTCGACAGGGGCGACGCCCTTGGCCAGCGATAGCTGCAGGTAACGGGTCTCGTATCCGGCCCACCAGAGCTTCACCCCGGTGTGCACGTCCTCACCGATCGGCACCTGAGCGAAGCCACCCGCCGCGACCACGGCGGCGCGGCGGTAGACAAGGTTGGTCCCGGCGCAGATCGCCGCCTTGTAGCGGTCACGGGCCGGCTGGATGAACCGGAAGAAGATCTCCTGCAGGGTGCCCGCGAACCGCTGGATGTAGGAGAACGACGGATTCGTGACGTCGAAGCACTGAGCAGTCTGGACGATGCCGACCTTCGGGTCCGTGAAGTACGGCATGGTCTCATGCAGGAAGTCCGGGCGGACCGCGAAGTCGGCGTCGATGACGGCGATGAAGTCACCATCGCTGATTGACAGCGCGTACGTGAGGTTGCCCGCCTTCTTCAGCTCTCCAGGGTTCGGCCGGACGATGTACCGAAATCCGTACTTGTCCGCGAGCTCGCGGACTTGCTCCCTGGCGGAGTCGTCGAGTACATAGACAACTTTGTGGCCGCGCCATTTCAGCTTGCTCGCGTAGCTCATGGTGTTATCGAGCAGCGCCAGCGACTCGCCGCAGCTGGGCAGGAACACGTCGACGGCCGCGGTCTCGCCGTGCTCGGCATACTTCGCCACGGTGGCCTTGTGCTCGGAGAGCGTCAGCCTGGAGGGCCCGATCCGCAGCCAGAAATTGACGACGACCGGCGGCACCACGAGCATCAGGAGCAGCCACATGAGCGGGGCGACAACCCAGGCGTGCTCGGCCACATGGACGTAGCCGTAAACGATGCCCGCGGACGCCACGAGCAGGAACGCGAACACCCAGCGGCGCGGCTTGCTGAAGTACTCGTACTTCTCCCGGCGGCTGGGAGGCCGGGGCAAGTACTCCCCCGGGACGGTGCCCGGTGCGTCAGGGAACAGCATGGCTCGCCTCTCGTGAAGGGCGCAGCACGGGCTGCCGCAACGCCCAGATCGTGAACTGTCCGGCCCGCGCCAGGACGTAGTAGTCTCCCGCCCGCTGCATGTCAGCCGTGATGTCCCGGTCGACTGCCAGCGTGTCGCCGAAGTCGAGGATCACCAGCGAGAAGTAGCCACGGCCGATCGCGGCCGCATAAGACGCCGGCCCCGGCACTTCCCCTGGGTAGCGGAAGTAGTAGGTGCTGGTCCAGCGCTGCCAGGGCACCTCGTCGCGCAGGTAATAGGCCTCGACGTCGTAATCCTCGGCCAGGTAGTTGCCTGGATGACCGCGGACGGCGGAGCGGAGCACTCTGATCGCGCCCGTCGAGTTGGGCCACGCGCTGTAGAGGCGGTCGGCCTGCCCCATCGAGCCAAAGAGCGTCGATGCGACGATCGGTATTGCCATGACCGGTGCCCAGCCGCGGCCAGGATCGACTCTGCTCAGCCGCGCCATCGCGTACCCGGCCGCGATCGCGGCGAACCAGGCACCGAACACCACGTGCTTTTGCAAGCTGACGGCCGTGTGCAGGCGGGCCTGCTCGGCAGGCACGAGCAGCGCGGCGGCGAGCAGGACAGCGGGCAGGAACCGGTCGCGACCTGGTCGCCGGACGGCCAGCACCGCGCCGAGCACCGCGAGGACGAGGACGAGGCCCATCCATACGTAGGCGCGCTGCAGGATCGTGACGGCTGGGACCGTCGACTCCGTCCGGTCCAGGGTCGTGGCCGTGATGCCGAGCCAGTACTGGCCGCCTGCCACGTGGACTGCCGCGACCACGAGCACGAGCCACGTGCACGCCGCGATACCCGCCGCAGCAATAGCCTGCCGGATCCCGTCACGGCGAAATACCGCGATGGCCGTCACCACGATGACAACCGGCGTGAACAGCGTGGTCGCGTATTTCACCGCGTCAGCCAGGGCGAGGCTGACGCCCGATCCGCACAGCAAGGCCACTCGGCCAGGCAGCCCGCAGTCAGCGGACCGGACTCCCAGCCAGGTGCCCACCGCGAGCAGCAACAGCGCCATGGCGTCGTAGGTCGCGAGCGCCCCGAGGAACTGGGTCCCGGCGAGGGTCGCGAACAGTCCCGCCGCGAGCAGCGCCGCACGCCGGCCGTAGAGGCGCGCCGCGGTCCCCCACAGCAAGGTCGTCACGATGAGCATGAAGCACAGCGACAGAACCCGCGCCGCGGCGAGGCCGCCGAGACTATCGGCGAGCGCGCCGACCGGCGGGTACAGGACGGGGGCACCAGAGAAATACGAAGGGAAATCAGGGATCGCCGCCCCGTGCAGCCACCGAGCCCATTCCAGGTGGCCCGCCCGCAGGTACAGACCCTCGTCCTGGAAAGCGGTGTTCGACCAGACCAGCCGCAGCGACAGAGCGGCCTGGGCGCCGAGGACTGCCAGCAACGGCCAGCTGCGTGCCAGGTAGCGGCGGAGCGCGGCCGTCATGCTCCCGGACGGCCGGCCCGACTGGTCGCCGTAGGCCTGTTCGCGATGATCTTCCTGAGCCGGCGGCCGCACGGGTGCGGCGTCGAGCAGCGAGACCACCGTCAGCGCCGTGGCAGGCTCGGCTCGGGCAAGCGTTCTGGCGGCGCGGTGGGAGTGCCGGTCAGGCGGACGACCCCCGGAACCACCGGCGACCAGCTCGGCTGGTCCGGACCTGTCGGCGGCGTCTGATCGCATGGAACGTCAGGTCCCAGCCCCGCCAGCAGCGGGCTTGAGATCCTCGGAGGCCCCGAGTCGGAAGGACAGCTCCGCGAGCCGGCTATCTTCGATCCGCCAGTCCTGCCGGTAGACGCTGCCATGCTGGGCGATGTCGAACCACACCAGTCCGAGGGTCCGGTAGCGCGCGACTCCCTGGAAAAGGTTCTGGATGCCGGCGTACTGATCCGCGGGACCAACGGCAGGACCAACGGCGGTCTCCGACAGCAGGACCGGTGCCGCGGTCAGCGCACGCACCTGGGTGATGGTCGGGACAAAAACGTTGGCGAACGTGTCCGCGGGCCGGTAGTAGAAGCCGTCAATGCCGACCCAGGTGACGTAGCTCTGGCCCGGCCACCACGAAGCTATCGGCCCGGTGCCAGACTCGTCAGCCTCGATCGTCCACAGCCAGGTCACATTGTCCGCGCCCTCCTGACGGAACACGTTCACGATTTGCCGCCAGGCGGCGACGAACGTGGCCGGAGGAACATGGTGGTAACCCCAGGAGTACCAGGGCGCGTTCATCTCGTGGCCGAACCCGATGACCACCGGGTGCCCGTAGTCCGCCACGGCGTCCGCATAGCTCCGCAGGTAGTCGTCGTAGTCACCCGCCGCTATCGACGCGACCGACGCGTCCGTAGGGTCGATCTGCACGAATGGCGTCATGCCGTGGCTGTGCAGCATGTCCGCGAAGCTTGTGTCGAACGCCTCCGCCCATCCGTTGAAGTACCCGACCAGGTTCGGGTCCCGGCCGGCCGCTGCCGCGAACCGTGCTATGGCTGGGTAGCCGGACGGCGTCCCGGACACGTAGACGCCCAGGTAGGAGGCCTCGCTCCGGGGAAGCGACGCGTGCACCGGCGGGCGGGAAGCCGTCGAGAAGTGGATGCGGCTGCCGGCCGCCAGTACTGAGAGTGCGGCGATCGCCAGAGATACGAGCAGTACCAGACGAGTTCTCATACAGCCCTGGCTCCGGCGACGATGATGCGGGTGACGACGGCGACGTTGAGAGCGCCGAAGAGCAGCAGGACCGAGAACCGCACAGATCCGGTGGCCGTGGTCCGCCAGATTGCGAGCAGGAGCCAGAGCATGGCGACGCCGCCACTCCACCAGGTGACGCCGACCCGGAACCGCCTGAGCGAGCTGCCAGGCGTCCTCGTCGGGTGCCAGCTCATGCTCTTTCCCCTGGCCGCGTCCCAGATCGCGAACACGTGAGCCCAGCCACGGGCCACGTTCAGCGACCACGTCCCCGGGCCGTAGTGCACACGGTGCCACAGCGGATACATCACGAAGCCAGTGAGCATGGACGGAATCAGGATGATGAAGTTCCGCAGCTCGACCTGACGGGGCAGGAAGGCGAGCATGACGACTGGGATGAGCGGGCCGAAGAACACCAGGACAGCGGTGTACGCGTAGAAGCAGAAACCGGAGATATAGGTGAGCCGGGCCGGGAGGCTCATCCGGATCGACCAGAGCCGCCGGGAAAAGACGATGCCGACGTTCCCTGAGCACCAGCGGTATTGCTGCCGGACGAAAGAGTCGAGGTTGTCAGGGCAGATCCCGGTCGAGAGCACGATCGGCAGGTACACAAGGGACCAGCCAGCCCGGCGGACATCCAGACCGGTGTGGACGTCCTCGGCGTAGGGGATCAGGGTCGGGCCGCCGAACGGCTCGAGTGCCTCGCGCCGGTAAATCGCCGATGTCCCGACGCAGATGGCGGCGTCGAATCGATTCCGCGCGACCTGGATCGACCGGTAGAAGACCTCCTGGACGGCTCCCGCTGCGTTCTCGACCCAGGTCTGCTCGCGGCTGACCCTGAAGAACTGGGGAGATTGCACGATCGCGACCTTCGCGTCATCCAGGTATGGAAGGGTCTCGGCGAAGAAATCGGAACGTGGCGCGAAGTCGGCATCGAGGATCAGCACATACTCGCCGCCGGTGCGGGCGAACGCGTACCTCAGGTTCCCTGCCTTTTTGTATGCGGGCCGGTCGGGTCGGCGAATGTAGCGGAAGCCGAAGGATCCCGCGACAGACTGTGCCTCGTCAGATCCGCCGTCGTCCAGTACGTAGGGCACGGCGACGCCTGGATAGGCGGCGACCAGCGCGGAGACGGCCGTCCAGGTATTCCTCAGCACCTCGATGGGCTCGCCGCAGACCGGCATGAAGATATCGATGGTCGGGTAGCTGTCCGGCTGCCACGACCGGATGAACCTCCGGTGAGCGGCGAGGTCGAAGCCGCGGCCGGTGAAATTCACCGGAAGACTGATCGCCTGGTACGCGACGTAGATCGCGGTGAAGGCCATGAACGGCCACATCACCGGACCGTCGAGCTCAAACCTGACCTGGCTGATGACAAGGCAGGTCGACCCGATGAAGAGCAGGGTGGTCAGGTAGCCCAGGTTGCGCTCAAC
>JASIGS010000490.1 GCA_030052355.1 Streptosporangiaceae bacterium
CGACCTCGGTCCTCGGCACCGACCCCGCGGGCAGCAGCGTGACCGTCACCGACACCCCCAGCGTCTCCCGCAGCCTCGACTCGATGCGCGCGGCATCCGGCCGTGGCCCTGACCAGCTCGTTCCTAGCTCGCAACAGGCAACGAGCCTGCGTTGCGCGTCGCGCTCGTCGATGACGAGCACGTAATCGGGCGCCAGCGCCGGCTGCTCGAGCAGGACGCGCTCGACCTCGCTCGGGTAGACGTTGACGCCACGGATGACCAGCATGTCGTCCTTGCGGCCGGCCACCTTGCTCATCTTGACCAGGGTGCGGCCGCACGCGCAGGTGCCGTGCCGCAGCGACGCTATGTCGCCCGTGCGGTAGCGCAGCAACGGCAGCGCCTGCTTGGTGAGTGTGCTGAACACGAGCTCGCCAGCCGTGCCGTCGGCGACCGGAAGTCCAGAGACAGGATCGATGACCTCGACCAGGAAGTGGTCCTCGTTGACGTGCAGCCCGTCGGCCGCCACGTAGCACTCCGACGCCACACCCGGGCCGATGACCTCGGACAGTCCGTAGATGTCGAGCGCGCGCAGGCCGAGCAGCTGCTCGATCCGGGTCCGCAGCCCGTCGGTCCAGGGTTCAGCGCCGAAGAGCCCGGCACGCAGCGACAGGCCCTGCGCGGGTCCGTACTCCGCCTCCGCCAGCGCCTCGCCGAGCCGGACAGCGTACGACGGGGTGCAGGTGAGGATGTCGGGCCGCAGGTCGCGGATCAGCGTTAGCTGGCGTGCCGTCATGCCGCCGGACGCCGGGACCACCGTGGCACCGAGCTCGATGGCGCCCTGGTGGATGCCGAGCCCGCCGGTGAACAGGCCATAGCCGTACGCGTTGTGCACAACGCTGGCCGGCGTGGCACCCGCCGCGGCCAGGGCCCTGGCGCACATCCGGGCCCAGAGTTTCAGGTCGGCCCGGGAGTAGCTGACCAGAGTCGGGCGTCCGCCGGTGCCGCTGGAACCGTGCACGGCCACCACCTCCTCGCGCGGCACCGCCAGCAGGCCGAACGGGTAGGTGTCCCAGAGGTCCTGCTTGGTGATGGTGGGCAGCCGCGCGAGGGTGGCAAAGTTGACGTCCGTGCCGGCCGCCACGCCGGCCTCGCGGAGCCTGGTGCCCTGCAGCCCGCCGAGCCCGAGCAGCCTGTCGATCAGCGCCCGGAGCCGGCCGAGCTGCAGTCCGGCGAGCTCCTCGGCGGGCATGGACTCCGCGTCCGGCTCGAACATCGCCGGTACGTCACCCGCCGCCGCGGCCTCGACCCGATGTGCTGGCATCCGCCCGACCTCCTGCCCGCCTGGTCCCACCTGCTCGCGGCCGCCGCCGGCCGCGTGCGCTCAACTGCTACACGAAGCGTCCAACCTGCCGCGCCGGCGGCTTACGATGACCGTATGACTTCACAGCCTGACCGTTCCCGGGTCCGCTTGCCGGGCATTTCCTCTCGTGCTTACGAGCACCCCGCCGATCGGTCAGCGCTGGTCGCGCTGCGGAAGCTGACCGGCTTCGACGCCATCATCAGGAACCTGGCCGGCCTGTTCAACGACCGCGCGCTCCGGCTGATGTTCCTGGCCAGCGCGGTGCGCTGCTCGAACGAGCAGTTCCCCGACCTGTACCAGGCCATGCTGGACGGATGCTACATCCTGGACCTGCCGGTCGTGCCCGAGCTGTACGTCAGCCAGAACCCGATAGTCAACGCCATGGCACTCGGCCAGAGCCAGCCGTTCATCGTGCTGAACAGCGGCATCGTCGAGCTGAACGACCCCGAGGAGATCCGGTTCGTCATCGGCCACGAACTCGGGCACGTGCTGTCCGGGCACGCCACCTACCGCACCATGCTCTACTACCTGATCGCCCTGGCAAACCGGCTGGCGCTCTTCCCGCTCGCGTGGATCGGGCTGCGTGGCGTGATCTGGGGTCTGGAGGAGTGGTACCGCAAGTCCGAGATGTCGGCGGACCGGGCCGGCCTGCTGGCGACGCAGGACGTCGAGGCGGCCAGGCGCGCGCTGATGAAGCTGGCCGGTGGCCGTCACCTCGCCGAGTTCAGCAGCGATGAGTTCCACCGGCAGGCTCGCGAGTACGACGCCGTTCCCGACATCAGGGACAGCCTGCTGAAGCTGCTGCAGCTGCAGGGCCAGACGCACCCGTTCGCGGTCGTCAGGTTCGCCGAGCTCGACCGGTGGGCTCAGGACGGCGAGTACACCGACATCCTGGCCGGGAACTACCCGCGCCGCGAGGACGACGCATCCGCCTCGGTCGGCGACGAGTTCCGCGGCGCCGCGAAGTCCTACCAGGACTCCTGGAACCGCAGCGCCGATCCGCTGGTCGGCGCGGTCCGCGGCGTGGCGTCCGGCGCAGTGGACGCAGGTACCCGGCTGTTCAACCGGTTCGCCGGTGGCAGCCGCCCCAGCGACGACGACGACAGCAGCGACGACGACAGCTAGGCCGCAGCGGGCAACCGGCCTGGCCACCAGGTCCCCCCGCACCGGAAGACCTGCATCACCCGTTACGGCGGCTTGACCGGCTATGTCAGCGCCGCCAGGCAAAGTCCTCTGCGGGGCTCAGGCGGCTCAGCACGCTCGGCAGCGGCCCGGTATGCACCACGCCCACCCGCTGGGTCGCCCTGGTGAGCGCGACGTACAGGTCGTTCATGCCGCGTGGTGACTCGGCCAGGATGGCTGCCGGATCGGCGATCAGCACGCAGTCGAACTCCAGTCCCTTGGCCTGCCTGGTGGTGAGCACCACCACCGGGCTTGTCAGGTCGGGATCGGCGCCGATGGCCGTGCCCGGGAGGACCGAGGCGACGGCGTCGCCCAGCTCATCGGCGGATGCGTGCGGCACGATCACCGCGAGCTTGCCGTCCGCGGCCTGCTCGGCGAGCTCGACGGCGGAGTCCGCGACGGCTCTCGCCAGTTCCCCGGGCGTGGTCCTGCGGTGCCAGGGCTGGACTCCTGACTCCCTGACCGAGCGGGGCGGCTGCAGCGCCGGGTCTATGGCGGCCAGCACGTCTGCCGCCACCGCCATCACCTCGGCCGGGGTCCGGTAGTTGACCGTGAGCGGCGCCAGCCGCCACCGGTCCTCCAGGTACGGGCTGAGCGCGACATCCCACGCGGACTGGCCAGCGAGGTCCGAGGTCTGCGCGACGTCGCCGACTATCGTGAGCGACCTGGCCGGGCACCGCCGCATCACCATCCGCCACGCCATCTGCGAGAGTTCCTGGGCCTCATCCACGATGACGTGCCCGAACACCCAGGTCCTGTCGGCTGCCGCCCGCTCGGCGGCGGTCAGGTCCTGCTCGGCCTCGTACCGGGCGGCGAGCCGGCTCGCGTCTACCAGGTCGGCGCCCAGCAGAAGCTCGGCCTCGTCGGCGTACTGGTCCTCATCCTCGTCGCGGCTGAGAATGTCGAGCACGCCCTGGGCGTAGGCCTCCTCCTGCCGCCTGCGCCGCCGCTCGGCCGCTCTCTTCGCCCGGTCGTCCTCGCCGAGCAGCTCGGCCGCTTCATCGAGCAGCGGGACGTCGGCCGGCGTCCAGGGGCTCCCGGGCTCGCGCCGCAGTGCCGCCCGGTCCGCCTTGCTGAACGCGGGCGCGGCGGCCGCCAGCCGGCCGGGATCTGCGAACAGATCCGTGACAAGCTGCTGAGGAGTCATGATCGGCCAGAGGTTCTTGACGGCGGCCAGGACCGCCGGGTCGGATCGCAGCTCGCGCCGGAGGTCGCTCGTGTCCTGCCGGTCGAGGAGGCTGTCGCCGGTGCGCACGTCCAGGCCCACTTTCGCGGCGAGCTGCCTGGTCAGCGCGTTAACGATCTCCCGCTCGAACACCGCCCTTGCCTGGTTGTGGGGCCGCCGTGACCGCCGGGCCCGCTCCCGGGCCTGGGCCACCGTCTTCGGCGTCAGGCTGAGGCGCCCGGTATCCCAGCTCACCGCCGGGGCATCCTCGTCCCGCCCCACCGCGGTCACGAGCCGGATCCGCGCGACATCCGTGGCGATCACGACCGGCTCGCCCGGCACGTGCTGCAGGTTGCGCACCGCGGTCGCGATGACCCTGGCCATGGCCAGGCGGCCCTTGATCGCGGCCACCTCGGCCCGCTCCGCGCCCGTCGCTGTCACCCCGGGGAACAGGTCGCCGATGGTGGATAGCAGCACGCTCGTCTCACCAAGAGACGGCAGCACCTGCCCGATGTAGCGCAGGAACGTGGCGTTGGGGCCGATCACCAGCACGCCACGCTTCTCGAGCTGACGGCGGTAGGTGTACAGCAGGT
>JASIGS010000491.1 GCA_030052355.1 Streptosporangiaceae bacterium
GGTCCGGGTGTTCTCCGACGACGGGCGGTGCGTGTCCGACGCGGTCCTCATGCGCCGCGCCCTGGAGTACGTCAAGGCGTTCGGCGGGGTGATCGCGCAGCACGCGCAGGAGCCCAGGCTGACCGAGGGCGCCCAGGTAAATGAAGGCGAGGTGTCGGGCCGGATCGGGCTGGCCGGCTGGCCTGCGGTCGCCGAGGAGGCCGTGATCGCCCGGGACTGCCTGCTTGCCGCGCACGTGGGCTCGGCGCTGCACGTCTGCCATGTGTCGACGGCGGGCTCGGTCGAGATCATCCGGTGGGCGAAGGCCAAGGGCTGGCACGTCACCGCCGAGGTGACCCCGCACCACCTGATGCTGACCGACGAGCTGGCCGTCAGTTACGACCCGGTCTACAAGGTAAACCCGCCGCTGCGGACAGCGGCCGACGTGGCCGCGCTGCGCGCCGGGCTGGCCGACGGGACCATCGACTGCGTGGCGACCGATCACGCGCCGCACCCGGTGGAGGACAAGGAGGCCGAGTGGCAGGCCGCGGCGTTCGGGATGACCGGCCTGGAGACCGCCCTCCGGGTGGTGCAAGCGGCGATGGTGGAGACGGGGATGCTGGACTGGGCAGGGGTAGCGGACCGGATGTCCGTCCGCCCGGCGGTCATCGGGCGCCTGGACGGCAGTGTCACCAGCGGCGCCGGAGCGCCGCTGCACGGACGTCCGCTGGCACCCGGATCCCCGGCGAACCTGGTCCTGTACGACCCGCTGGCCCGCAGTGTCATCGATCCCGCACAGCACGCGTCCCGCAGCCGCAACACGCCGTTTGCCGGGATGGAACTGCCCGGACAGGTGGTAGCGACCTTCCTGCGAGGCGAGCCCACCGTGCTCGACGGGAAGCTGGCCCGATGACGGCCGCGCGACGCGAGCAGCGGCCGGCCATCCTGGTGCTGGAAGACGGCATGACGTTCCGCGGCACGACGTTCGGCGGGGACGGCGAGACGTTCGGCGAGATGGTCTTCAACACCGGCATGACCGGCTACCAGGAGACGCTGACCGACCCGTCCTACGCCCGGCAGATAGTCGCGATGACGGCGCCGCACGTCGGCAACACCGGCATCAACGACGAAGACCCGGAGTCACGCCGCATCTGGGTGTCCGGCTTCGTCGTGCGCGAGCCCGCGAGGGAGCCATCGAGCTGGCGATCCCGGCGCAGCCTCCAGGAAGAGCTCGCGGCGCAGGGCGTGACGGGTTTCGCGATGGCCGGTACCAGGGCGCTGACCAGGCACCTGCGCGACAGGGGCGCGATGCGGGCCGGGATCAGCGCGGAGACGGGCGACCAGCGCGAACTGCTCGAGCGCGTGCTGGCCAGCCCGCCGATGACCGGCGCCGACCTGGCGCGTGGCGTGTCAACCCCGGAGCCTTACGTCGTCAGCCCCCCGGAAGGCACCCCGGTCCGGTACCGGGTGGCCGCGGTCGATCTCGGCATCAAGGCAGCGACGCCGCGCTCGATGGCCGCGCTCGGCTGTGAAGTGCAGGTGCTGCCCGCCACCGTCACCGCCGCGGACATCATCGCCGCACGGCCGGACGGGGTGTTCTTCTCCAACGGGCCTGGCGACCCGGCCGCCATCGGCTACGCAGTGGACGCGATGCGCGGCGTGCTGGACGCGGGCGTTCCCGTATTCGGCATCTGCCTCGGCAGCCAGATGCTCGGCCGCGCGCTCGGGCTGGACACCTACAAGCTGCGTTTCGGCCATCGCGGCGTCAACCAGCCCGTCAAGGACCTGCGCACCGGAACTGTGCAGATCACCAGTCACAACCACGGCTTCGCGGTGGCGCTGCCCGGGAGCACCGGGCAGGAGTTCGAGACGGCATACGGGCCCGCCGAGATCACTCACCTTGACCTCAACGACGGCGTCGTCGAAGGCCTGCGGCTGCTGGAGGCCCCGGCGTTCAGCGTCCAGTACCACCCTGAGGCGGCACCGGGCCCGCACGACGCGTCCGGGCTGTTCGCCGACTTCTGCGACCTGATGGAGGCTGCCCGATGAGCCGTGTTGTGCAGGGGGCGCGCGGTGCCTAAGCGGGCGGACTTGCGGTCGGTGCTGGTGATCGGGTCCGGGCCCATCGTCATCGGCCAGGCGGCCGAGTTTGACTACTCGGGCACGCAGGCGTGCCGGGTGCTGCGCGCCGAGGGCCTGCGGGTGAGCCTGGTCAACTCCAACCCCGCGACGATCATGACGGACCCGGAGTTCGCCGACGCCACCTACGTGGAGCCGATCACGCCCGACGTGCTGGAGAAGGTCATCGCCAAGGAGCGGCCAGAGGCGATCCTGCCCACCCTCGGCGGCCAGACGGCGCTGAACGCGGCCGTCGCGCTCCACGACGCGGGCACGCTGGCGCGCTACAACGTGGAGCTGATAGGGGCGAGCATCGAGGCGATCAGGGCGGGGGAGGACCGCAACAGGTTCAAGGAGATCGTCACCGGCGTCGGCGCGAACGTGCCGGCCAGCCGGATCTGCCACTCGCTGGCCGACTGCCGCGCCGCGGCGGCCGAGCTGGGCTTCCCGGTCGTGATCCGGCCGTCGTTCACGCTCGGCGGGACCGGATCGGGAGTCGCCAGGACGGCCGGGGAGCTTGACCGGATCGCCGGAGCCGGCCTGGACGCCAGCCCGGTCACCGAGGTGCTGCTCGAGGAGTCCGTGCTCGGCTGGAAGGAGTTCGAGCTCGAGCTGATGCGCGACCGCAACGACAACGTCGTGATCGTGTGCTCGATCGAGAACGTGGACCCGATGGGCGTGCACACCGGGGACTCGGTGACGGTGGCCCCGGCGATGACGCTGACCGACCGCGAGTACCAGCACATGCGGGACGTGGCGATCGCCACCGCGCGGGCTGTGGGCGTGGACACCGGAGGGTGCAACATCCAGTTCGCCGTGCACCCGCAGACCGGCCGGATGGTCGTCATCGAGATGAACCCGCGGGTGTCGCGGTCCAGCGCGCTCGCGTCGAAGGCCACCGGGTTCCCGATCGCGAAGATCGCGGCCAGGCTGGCCATCGGTTACACCCTGGACGAGATCCGCAACGACATCACCGGCGAGACGCCGGCCAGCTTCGAGCCCGCACTCGACTACGTGGTGGTCAAGGTGCCGCGGTTCGCGTTCGAGAAGTTTCCCGGCGCCGACCCCGAGCTGACCACGCACATGAAGTCGGTAGGCGAGGCGATGGCGATCGGGCGCAGCTTCCCCGAGGCGCTGCAGAAGGCGCTGCGATCGCTCGAGCAGCGGGGTGCGTCGTTCAGCTGGGCGGCGCCTCCCGGCGAGCCGGCCGAGCTGCTGGCGCGCTGCGCGGTCCCGCACGACGGCCGGCTGGCGACCATGCACCAGGCGCTGCGGGCCGGAGCCAGCGTGGCCGAGGTGGCGGCCGCGAGCTGGGTCGACCC
>JASIGS010000492.1 GCA_030052355.1 Streptosporangiaceae bacterium
GGTTCGGCGAGTTCGACGCGGCCGAGTTCTCGCTGTCCAGCTACGTCGTCAGCCTGCAGCGCGACGAGCCGCCGTTCGTCGCCATACCGGCGTTCCCGTCCCGGGCGTTCCGGCACTCCTCGATCTACGTGCACACGGGCAGCGGCATCAACCGGCCCGCAGACCTAGCCGGCCGGACCGTGGGCATAGCCGAGTACCAGCTGACCGCCAACGTGTGGGCACGCGGCATCCTGGCCGAGCACTACGGCGTGCCGGTGGCGTCGGTGACCTACCGGACCGGCGGCATGCACGGCCCCGGGCGGCCGGAGAAGCTCACGCTGACGCTGCCGCCGGGCGTGCGGGTCGAGCCGATCGGCCCGGGCCAGACGCTGGCCCAGATGCTGGTGGACGGCGAGATCGACGCGCTGTACACGCCGCGCACGCCGGAGCCGTTCGCGGCCGGCCGGCCGGAGGTTGCAAGGCTGTTCCCTGACTTCCGGCGCGAGGAGGAACGCTACTTCGCCGCCACCGGGGTGTTCCCGATCATGCACACGGTCGTGCTGCGCCGCGAGCTGTACCTGCGGCACCGGTGGCTGGCCGGTTCGCTGGTCAAGGCGTTCGAGGCCGCCCGCCGGCAGGCCATGGAGGGCCTGGAAGAGACGGCCGCGCTGAAGTACGCACTGCCCTGGCTCGGCGACGAAGCGGCGCGCACCCGCGCGCTGCTCGGCGAGGATTACTGGCCGTACGGGCTTGACCGCAATGCCGTCGTCCTGGACACCTTCCTGCGCTACGCCCGTGAACAGGGTCTGACCGACCGCCAGATCGGCCCGGCCGAGTTGTTTGCCCCGGAGACCCTGGAGCACTACGTGATCTGACCGGCGTGCCACGCGATCCGGCAAGATGAGGTGGTGTGGAGTCCGGTCGGCCAGCCGTGGGCATGGACGCACTCGCTGCCTGGTGTACGCGATGGCTGGGCGCACCGCCCGCGGCTGAGCTGTTCGAGGCCGGCAACCTCTCCACCGTGAAGGGGCTGCGGCTGACAGACGGCCGGGAGGTGGTCGTCAAGGTGCGCCCCTATTCGACGCGGCTGGCCGGGTGCGCAGTCGTGCACCGGGCGCTGTGGGCAGCTGGCTTTCCGTGCCCTGAACCGCTAGTGGACCTGCAACGGCTGAACGGCTATGCCGCTGCGGCCGAGACACTCGACCGGGACGCGGAGGAGCCGCCGCCGGACAGCGAGTTGGCTGCGCTGTCGGCGGCTGGCCTGGCAAGTCTCGTCGAGCTGGCCCCGAGCGCGGGATCGGTGCCTAGCCTGACTCCATCTCCGTCGTGGGTCGGCTGGGATCACACCGAGCCTGGCCTATGGCCTACGCCGGAAGACCGCGACGTCGACTTGAACGACTTCCAGGAACCGAAGTGGCTGGATCAAGTCGCCGCCGCCGTCCGCGACCAGCTGCGCGGCCATGCCGGCGAACCAGTGATCGGGCACGGCGACTGGCACCCGGACAACCTGAGCTGGCAGGGTCGGCACTTGACTGCCGTGCACGACTGGGACAGCGTGATCTGCCAGCCGGAGCCGGCCATCGCCGGATTTGGCGCTGCCAGCTTCCTCGGCCTGGGCCAGCCGCATGGGTTGGCCAGCGTCGAGGACAGCGCTGCTTTCCTCGACGCCTATCAGCGGGCCCGTGACCTCCGCTGGACTGCTGGGGACTACGCGGCATGCTGGGCCGCCGGACTGTGGCAGCGCGCGTTCGACGCCAAGGCCATGTCCCTTGACGTCGATCCTGAGCGGATCCTGACCCGCCACGAAGCGAAAGCCCGACTAAGCCTGGCCGGTCTGAATCCCGACTTGGCCGACGACGCTCGGAGCGGGTGATGGTGTCAGACCGGCGCTAGTCGGCGGTGCCACGCGGGACGATCCACTCCGCAGGCTGGCCAGTTATCTCCGCGATGCGGTCGTAGAGGCCGTCGTAATGGAGGGCCGTCAGCTGATACTGCTCCGCCGTGGCGGCTATGAGCGCATCCGGTATCGACACCGATCGATGCTGGGCAGTCTGGGCAAGCAAACCCTGGACCTCTACTGCACGATGGGCCGCGCACGCTAAGAACTGGGGGCCAGGCGGTAGTGGTAGCCGTGGTGGTCGGTGAACCCGATCCGGCGGTAGAGCGCGCGGGCAGCGGTGTTGAGGTCCTCGACCTGCAGGTACAGCCGGGGCGTGCCGTGCGCGGCGGCCGCTGCCGCGAGTGCCACGGTAACGGCGGTGCCGAGGCCGCGGCGCCGGTGGCGCGGATCCACCTCGATGGCGGTCAGGCCGGCCCAGCCGCCACCAGCCGCGACCCTGCCGATGGCGATCGTCTGGCCGCCTTCCCGCACCGCCGCGAACGCCTGCCAAGGGGCCGACATGAGCAGCCGCAGCGCGACCGGCGGCAGTTCCTGGCCGCGATAGTGGTAGCTCGCCAGCCACGCGGCGTCCGGCTCGGCATCGATGTCGACCGGTACCGGATGGGCTCCGGCAGCGGAGATCACGTCGCCCGCGCCGGCCGTCATGACGGTGGCCGCCCCGGCCCGCTCCACCCAGCCGGCCGCCGACAGCATACGGTCGAGCGCGCTGACGCCGGGCTGGCCGGCCGGGTAGGGAACGGCGATCAGGGCAGGCAGCTCGCGCTCGGCGTACCAGCCGCGCACGCCGTCGACGGCCGCGGTCAGCGGCACGCCAGGGTCGCCCGTGGCGAGTGCGCTGTTCGCGCGCCCGGTGAAACCGTCCGCAGCCCGCAGCAGCCAGTCGCCGAGCCGGTCCTGCTCGGCGGCCCGCCAGCCGAGGGCGGCGGCGCGCTCGAGCTCGTCGATGGAGATCGTCACCCGGTCAGCCTGCCAGGGGCCGGTGGCACGGATCACGCGATTATCCGGCTGCGGCGAGGACGGGCAGGATAGGCACATGACGACCTTGGCAGACGCGGCGGAGATCGGCAGCCGCGACAGGTACCTGGCCGTGGTGTCGACGGTCCGCCCCGACGGGACGGTCCAGACGTCGGTGGTCAACGCCGGGGTGCTTGCCGATCCCGATTCGGGCCTGGACGTGGTCGGGTTCGTGACCTACGGCCGGGCCAAGCTAGCCAACCTGCGGGCCCGGCCACAGGCCACGATCACGTTCCGGGCCGGCTGGCAGTGGGCCGCGGTCGAGGGATCGGCCCGGATCATCGGGCCTGACGACCCGGCACCGGGCATCGACGCGGAGCGGCTGCGCCTGTTGCGCCGCGAGGTGTTCAGTGCTGCGGGCGGCACCCACGACGACTGGGCAGAGTACGACCGCGTCATGGCCGCTGAGCGGCGCGCCGTCGTCCTCGTCGCTCCCGCGAGGGTCTACAGCAACCCGACAGCACCAGGCTAGGGCCGCGCCCAGGCCTGCACCGCGCCACGGGCCGTGACGGTAACCGGTGACCCGGCCGCGAACTGCGGGCCGCCGGAGGTCCGCACGACGAGTTGCGGGCTGGCCGGATCGCCGGCCGGTTGCACGCGCACCACCGCGTCGTGACCGTAGTACTCGCAACCGACGACGTGACCGATCAGGCCGCCGGCCACGGCATCCGGGTGTAGCTCGAGTTGCTCAGGCCTGACGAGAACGGTCACGACGCCGGCGCCGGCGCCGCAGCCCGGCGCTAGCGGCAGCCTGCCGAGGACGGTATCGACGGCCTGCCCGTCGGCCAGCTTGCCGTCCAGCAGGTTCGCGTCGCCCACGAACCTGGCCAGCGCCGGGTCGGCGGGGAATGCGTAGAGC
>JASIGS010000493.1 GCA_030052355.1 Streptosporangiaceae bacterium
AGGATGTGGAGCTGGTCTTCCTCATCGACCTCGAACACCTCGGGGACCAGGCCGGCGCAGACGGCGTTTGCCTCGCAGGCGTCGCGATCTACTTCGACTCTCATTCCGGTGTCCTCTTCCCCTCGGGCCAGTCGGGTGGTCCCTGGTGAGTAGAACACGTCCCCCCGCGACCGGCAACACGGCCGGCCGCCACACTAGACCGCATGCAAATGCAGGACAAGTTCCGCCTTGCCGCCGAGGCGGCCAGGGGCTTCATGCCGGCGGAAGAAGGCCTGGCGCTCTACCGGACGGCTGCCGACTACGCGTGCATAGGGCCGATCGCGGAGATCGGCACCTACTGCGGCAAGTCAACCATCTACCTCGCGGCGGCGGCTCAGCAGGCCGGCCAGCTCGTGGTTACCGTTGACCACCACCGCGGTTCGGAGGAGATCCAGCCCGGCTGGGAACACCACGACCCCGAGCTCGTGGACGCCAGCAGCGGCCGGATGGACTCGCTGCCCTTCTTCCGCGCGACGCTGGAGAAAGCGGGACTCGAGGAGCACGTGGTCGCCGTCATCGGGTACTCGTCGGACGTCTCGCTCCTCTGGCGGACCCCGCTCGGCATGCTGTTCATCGACGGCGGGCACAGCGAGGCCAACGTGGTCACCGACTACGAGGGCTGGGCGCCATGGGTTGCGCGCGGCGGCGCGCTGGCGTTTCATGACATCTTCCCCGACCCGGCGGACGGCGGCCAGGCGCCGTACCTGGTCTACCAGCGGGCACTGAAGTCGGGTGCCTTTAAGCAGGTGAGCGTGACGGGCTCGCTACGAGTCCTGGAGCGAACCGCCGACGGCATCGGCTGAACCGCCCGTCGTTGAGCCGGCGACCGGCGGGCAACCGCATACCGCCGGATCAGACGCCTGCCAGGCCGCGGGCCCAGCCGCCGCGTCCCGGAACATGCCGGCCGCTGGCGTGGCACCGGACAGCGCGTCAGCCGCCAGCACGATCGCCGCGGCCGTCCAGCTGCTCCGCTCGTTCGGGAAGTGCCGCCGGTTGGCGAACTGCCAGCCGGTCCAGTAACCGCCGCCGGGATCGCGCAGGTGCTGGATGACCTCGAACATCTCGACCGCGATGTCGCGGCGTCCGATGGCGTCCAGCGCGATCGCCAGCTCGCATGTCTCGGCTCCGGTGACCCACGGCTCGTCGCTGACGCAGCGCACACCGAGGCCAGCCACCACGAAGGTGTCCCACTGCGCCGCGAGTTCGCCGGCCGCCGCCTGGCCGCGGACCGGGCCGCCGAGCACCGGGTAGTACCAGTCCATCGAGAACCTGCTCTTGTCCGCGAACGCCTCGCGGTGGCACGCGACCGCGTGCGCGAGCTGGCTCGCGGCGAGCTCCCAGTCGGGCTGCGGGTCGGCGACGTGGTCGGCGAGCGCGATCGCGCAGCGCAGGCTGGTGTACATGCTCGAGCAGCCAGTCAGCAGCGCGTAACTCTCCGGCGTGCCGTCCGGGTGCCGTCGCCAGATGATCTCGCCGCGCGGCCGCTGCAGGCCGATCGCGAACTCGATGCCCGCCCGCACCACCGGCCAGATGCCCTCGGCGAACCCGTCGTCCCCGCTGACCAGCAGCTCGTGCCACGCTCCGACGGCGCAGTAGGCCGCGTGGTTGCTCTCGGTCGTCCACTCCTCGATGCTGCCGCTGGCGGCACGCACCGGCCACGATCCGTCGGGCTGCTGCGCCCGCGCCAGCCATGCGTAGGCCCTGCGCGCGGCCTCGTGCAGGCCGCAGGCAGACAGCGCCATCGCGCACTCGACGTGGTTCCACGCGTCGACGTGCCCGTCGGGCCAGCCGATGGAGCCGTCTCTGGCCTGGTCGGCCGCGATGGAGCGGCCGGTGGCGAGCAACTGGTCCGCGGTCAGGATGCCGGGTACTTCGGGCACCCAGCTGGCCCGGCCGATCTGCTCAGGCTGCCGCATGCACCGTCTCCGGCGCGTCGCCAGCTGGGGTCCGGCCATCGGGGTCTGGGGTGTCCCCGGGCGGAGCTGTGCCCGCTGAGTCAGCACCGGTTCGGCGGTCCGGCGCACCGGCGTCCGCGCCGCGCGGCGGCTTCATCGCGTACACGACGAGGCTCTTGCCGATCAGCGGGTTCAGCGCCCTGTCGGTGAGCCTGGTCACGGCCGGTCCGCGCATGATGTCCCAGACGAGCAGCTTGTGGTACGCGCTCGCCAGCGGGTGGTCGTCGTCGTGCACGCCGACTGCGCACTTGAGCCACCAGTACGGCGAGTGCAGCCCGTGAGCGTGGTGGTGGCCGCCAGCGACCAGGCCCGCCCGGGTCAGCTTGGCCGCCAGCTCCCGCCGGGTGAAGATGCGGACGTGCCCGCCTGGAGTGTTGTGGTACTCGTCGGACAGCAGCCAGCAGATCCGCTCGGGCAGCCAGGCGGGCACGGTCACCGCGGCCACGCCGCCGGGCCGCAGCACCCTGGCGATCTCGTCGAACGCCCGCGCGTCCGCCGGGATGTGCTCGAGCACCTCCGCGGCGATCACCACGTCGAACGAGCCGGACGGGACAGGCATCGAGGTGGCATCGCCGGCGACCGGGCAGATCGAGCCGCCAGCCGGGATCTCGCCCGCCTCGGCCATCGCCGCCGCCACGGCCTGCACCTGGCGCAGTTCATCACGGTCGGCATCCAGCGCGACGACCCGCGCGCCGCGGCGCGCAGCCTCGAACGCGTGCCTGCCGGCTCCGCAGCCGAGATCGAGAACTGTCGTTCCCCGAAGATCTGGCAGCCGGCGGAAGTCGACGGTCAGCACGGCCCGCCCTCCCCGGCCACCGTCCCCGAGTGGGCCGGCCGCCGCTTCTCGATCGCGCGCCGGTACTCGGCGACGGTGGCCCTGGCCACGGCGGTCCAGGCGAACCGCTCGGCCACGCGGGCGAGCGCGGCCCGCGACAGCCGTTCGCGCTCGGCCGCAGAGTCGTGCAGGGTGCGCAGCGCGGCGGCGAGTTCCTCGGCGTCGCCCGGGTTGACCAGGACAGCGGCGTCCGCGGTGACCTCGGGCAGCGCTCCGGTCCGGCTGGCCACGAGCGGCGTGCCTGAGGCCATGTGCTCGACCGCGGGCAGCGAGAAGCCTTCGTAGAGCGACGGCACGACGGCGATCTCCGCGCTGGCGCAGAGCTCGGCGAGTTCTTCGTCGCTGATGCCGCTGACGAACCGGACCTTGTCCCGCAGCGACAACTCGCCGAGCAGCCGCTCCGTCGGCCCATCCGACACCAGCTTGCTGACGATCGTGAGCGACACGTCCCGCTCGACCGCCAGCTTGGCGAACGCCCGCAGCAGCGTCGCGACGCCCTTCACCGGCGAGTCGGCGCTGGCGACCGCGACGATCCTGCCGGGGACGCGCGGCTGCGGCCGCGGGTGAAACAGCCTGGTGTCGACGCCGAGTGGCACCACGACGACGTTCTGCTCGGGCACCCTGAAGTCACGCAGGATGTCGGCCTTGGACGACTCGGAGCCGGTCATCACGGTGCCGACCCGGCGGGCGACCCTGGCCTGCATCCGGACGAAGGAGTACCAGCGCCACTTGGGAATCTTGGACAGCCCGCGGGCGGCTTCCAGCTCGATCCTGCGGTCGACGCTGATCGGGTGGTGGATGCTGGTCACCAGCGGCAGGCCGATTCCCCGGACGGGGATCCCGCCGATGCTGGTGCCGCAGATGCCGAGGTTGCCGTATGCGAGCACCTGATTGTCGTGCACGACGTCGAAGTCGGCGCTGCGCTCGCGCAGCACGCGTAGCGCGCGCAGGCTGAAGGTCAGCGGCTCGGGGAACGCGGCGGTCCACATCGTCGCGACCTCGAGCACGTCGATCCAGTCGCGGTACTCGCTCAGGTGCGGGGTCCGGAACGGGTCCTCGTCCCGGTACAGGTCAAGGCTCGGCACCTCACGTAGGACCGGCCCTGGTTCGAGTTCTGGATATGGCTGGCCGGAGAACACCTCGACGTGGTGACCGAGCGCGGCAAGCTCGCGGGACAGGTGCCGCACGAAGATGCCCTGGCCGCCGCAGTGTGGCTTGCTCCGGTAGGAGAGCAGCGCTACCCGTAGCGGGGTGTCGTCGGCTGCTGCCGTGCACACGCAGCCTCACGCCTCCTGTCTCGCCATTGGCCGGCTCGCGACCGGTTACCCGCGTGACCCCCTCGGAGGCGAACATTACCAAGCAGGTAACTTGCGTGCCGTTTAACCCCAGTCGTTAGCCTGCCTGTGCCGGTGCGCTTGTTATCTCTGTAAGCTGCCGCGACAAGGATTAAATCGGAGGCTCCGCTGACACGACGTGCTCTGATCACTGGTATCACCGGCCAGGACGGCTCCTACCTCGCCGAGCACTTGGTCGATTCGGGATACGAGGTATGGGGGCTGGTCCGGGGCCAGGCCAATCCGCGGGTCCGCCACTTCCGTCAGCTGCTCGGCGAGGTCCGGCTGATCCGCGGCGACTTGCTCGACCAGGGCAGTCTGATCGCCGCCGTGGAGCGGGTCCAGCCGGACGAGGTGTACAACCTCGCGGCGATCTCGTACGTGCCGATGTCGTGGCAGCAGGCTGAGCTGACCGGGGAGGTCACCGGGCTCGGCGTGCTGCGGGTGCTGGAAGCGATCAGGGTGTGCAGCGGCATTAGCGCGTCGCGCAGCCCGGGCCGCGGCCAGATCCGTTTCTACCAGGCGTCCACGTCAGAGATGTTCGGCCAGGTCAACGAAGCGCCGCAGAACGAGCAGACCTCGTTCCACCCGCGCAGCCCCTACGGGGTCGCGAAGGTGTACGGCCATCTGCTCACGCAGAACTACCGCGAGTCCTACGGCATGTTCGCCGTGTCCGGGATCATGTTCAACCACGAGTCGCCCCGGCGGGGCGCGGAGTTCGTGACGCGGAAGGTCTCGCTCGGCGCCGCCAAGATCAAGCTTGGCTACGAGCGCCAGCTGCGGCTCGGCAACCTGCACGCGAGCAGGGACTGGGGATTCGCGGGCGACTACGTCCGCGCGATGCAGCTCATGCTCGCCCGGGACGAGCCCGCCGACTACGTGATCGGGACCGGCGTCACGCACACGGTGGAGGAGCTCGTCGACCACGCGTTCCGCGCGGCCGGGCTGGAGTGGCGCGACCACGTGGTGACGGACGCGGCGTT
>JASIGS010000494.1 GCA_030052355.1 Streptosporangiaceae bacterium
CGGCGGAGTGCTTGGAAACGCCGTGCGGCGACTCCGGCAGCGGCAGCACGTCCTCGAGCGACGGGATCGGCGCGTCCCGCCCATAGAGCGCGCCGCCGGAGTCGCCGCACGGCGTTTCCAAGCACTCCGCCGAGCAGTACGTGGGCCTGTACAACCGGCTGCACGGCACCAGCCACGCGGTGCTCAGGCTCGCCAACATCTACGGGCCGCGGCAGGACCCGGCCGGCGAGGCCGGCGTCGTCAGCATCTTCTGCGCCCAGGCGGCGGCCGGGCAGCGGCCGACGATCTACGGAGACGGCCGGCAGACCCGCGACTACCTGTACGTCGGCGACGCCGTCGCCGCGTTCCTGGCGGCGGCGGACCGGGGGCGCCCGGGCACGTGGAACGTCGGCTCGGGCGTCGAGGTGACCGTGCTGCAGCTCGCGAGGGTCATTAGCGAGGTTTCCGGGCTTCCGCTCGACCCGGTCTTCGCCCCGGCCAGGCCCGGAGAGCTGCTGCGCGGCGCCCTGGCCTGCGAGCGCGCGCGGCGCGACCTCGGCTGGGCGGCCAGCACGCCGCTGGCGGCGGGCGTGGCCAGGATGTACCGGTGGATCGAGGCGGGCGCGCCCGAGCGGGCCGGCTGGTGAGGCTAGGCTGGCGGCCATGCCGCGACCCGATGGACGGCGCGCCGACCAGGTGCGCGACGTCACGATAACCAGAGGATGGCTCGACCACGCCGAGGGCTCGGTACTTGTCGAGTTCGGCGCCACGCGGGTGCTCTGCGCGGCCAGCGTCTCCGACGACGTGCCGCGGTGGCGCCGCGGCAGCGGCCTTGGCTGGGTAACGGCTGAATACGCGATGCTGCCCAGGTCCACCAACACGCGCAGCGAGCGGGAGTCGGTCAAGGGCAGGCTCGGCGGGCGCACCCAGGAGATCTCCAGGCTCGTCGGCAGGTCACTGCGGGCATGCGTCGACCCCAGGGCGCTCGGCGAGAACTCGATCATCATCGACTGCGACGTGCTGCAGGCCGACGGCGGCACCCGCACTGCGGCGGTCACGGGCGGGTACGTCGCGCTGGCCGACGCCGTCGCGTGGCTGCGCGAGCGGAAGCGGACCAGGGGCGAGCCGCTGGTGGCGTCGGTGTCGGCGGTCAGCGTCGGGATAGTGGACGGCGAGCCCCGCCTCGACCTGTGCTACGAGGAGGACGTCGCGGCGCAGACCGACATGAACGTGGTGTGCACCGGTGACGGGAGCTTCGTGGAGGTCCAGGGCACCGCGGAACGTGAGCCGTTCAGCCGGGAGCTGCTAGACGAGCTGCTGAGCCTCGCGGTTGCAGGCTGCGCCGAGCTGACCAAGCTCCAGCACGCGGCGCTCGGCGCCTGACAGCCGCCGGACCCTGCCGTGCCGGCCCGCCTCGTCCTGGCGACAGCCAACCGGGCCAAGCTGGCCGAGCTGACCAGGATCCTCGCCGATCGCCAGCTGGCCATCGAGCTCGCCGTGCTCAGCGACTTTCCCGGCATGCCTGAAGTGCCAGAGACCGGTGCGACGTTCGCCGACAACGCCAGGCTCAAGGCGCGCGCGGCCGCCCGCTTCACCGGACTCGCGGCGGTCGCCGACGACTCCGGGCTCTGCGTCGACGCGCTCAACGGGATGCCGGGCGTGCTGTCGGCCAGGTGGAGCGGCAGGCACGGTGACGACGATGCGAATCTGCGGCTCGTGCTCGCCCAGACTGCCGACGTGCCGGACGAGCGGCGTGGCGCGCGGTTCACCTGTGCGGCCGCGCTGGTGCTTCCTGACGGCCTGGAGCACGTGGCCGAGGCGGACGTTGTCGGCTCGCTGATACGCGAGCCGCGCGGCGACAACGGATTCGGCTACGACCCGATCTTCGTTCCGGATGTGGCCGAGCTCTCTGCCGCGGGTCTGCGCAGCGCCGGCCTGACCACCGCGCAGCTGGATGCCGCCGACAAGGACAAGATCAGCCACCGGGGGAAAGCGCTTCGCGGGCTCGCCCCGGTGATAGCCGACTGGCTCGGCTAGCCTTTTGCACAACCAATGCAGTAAGGAGAGCGAGCGTGTCAGGTCAGCGACTCGAGCCCGGTGCGCAGGCACCCGACTTCACCCTGCCCGATGCTGATGGCTCGCCGGTCAGCCTGTCGTCACTGCGCGGCAAGCGGGTCATCGTCTACTTCTACCCTGCCGCGATGACACCGGGCTGCACCAAGGAGGCGTGCGACTTCCGGGACAGCCTGAGCAGCCTCGCGAGTTCGGGCTTCGCGGTGCTGGGCATCTCGCCGGACAGCCCAGCCAAGCTGGCCAAGTTCCGCGACCGCGACGGCCTGACCTTCCCGCTGCTGAGCGATCCGGATCACAGCGTGCTCGAGGCGTACGGCGCGTACGGCGAGAAGATGATGTACGGCAAGAAGACCGTAGGCGTGATCCGCTCGACGTTCGTGGTAGGACCGGACGGCAAGGTCGAGCAGGCATACTACGGCGTGAAGGCCACCGGGCACGTCGCGAGGCTGCGCAAGGAACTTGGCGTCTGAGGTCTTGCGCGCGGCGGCTCGGTACGCCTGAGCTTGGACATGGGGCCGTAGCCCAACGGCAGGAGGCACAAGTTTTAGGTACTTGGCAGTGTGGGTTCGAGTCCCACCGGCCCCACTTTTGAGATGTCTCAGCTGGCGGGCAGCTGGAAGTGCCAGATCACCAGAGACGGCTTCCGTCCGGCTGCCTGGTGAGCCGACGGCAGGTAATCCATCAGCGACCAGGGCCAGTCCTGCCAGTCGCCGATGTCGGTCGCGGGTTCGGGCAGTGTTCCGTCCGGCGGAGCGGCGTCCGGCTCTTCG
>JASIGS010000495.1 GCA_030052355.1 Streptosporangiaceae bacterium
ACGGCCATGCCGAGCGCCAGCAGGTACCCGCTGACCGCCCACTGGGCGTTCGACACGGAGGTGTGCAAGCCGCGCGATATCGAGTCGATGGCGACGTTGACGATGGTCGAGTCGAACGCCGCAGGCATCACTCCGATCAGCAGGATGACGGCCAGCCTCACGAGCGCCGGGTCCAGCCGCTCCTTCCCCGGCTGTGATCGTGGCTGTGCCTCTGCCGGCGATCCTGACTGCGCGCTCAACGGTAGGCCCCAATCGCTATAAGATGCGTCCTGGGCATCTAACTTGCTTTCACGGTAGCGCGCCCAGATAAGATGCGCAACTCGCATCTTGGAGGTGTAATGAGCCGATCGACCGCGTCCACGTCAGCTACCCGCAAAGGTCAAAGTCCCTCGCCGCCTGCCAGCCGGCGGCGAGGCGCCGCGCTCGATTCGGCCCTGCTCGAAGCCGCCTGGGACGAGCTACGCGCGGTCGGCTATCCCGGGTTCACCCTCGACGGCGTGGCAACGAGGGCGGGCACCAGCCGACCCGTGCTGGCGAGGCGCTGGTCGAACCGAGCGGAGCTGGCCGCGGCCGCCGTCCGCCATCACGCCTCGCTCGAATCGCTCGACCAGCAGCCCGACACCGGCACGCTGCGGGGCGATGTGCTCGCGGTGTTGCGCAGGATCTCCTCCAGCGTCAGCGAGATCGCTGGACTGCTCAGCTTCGTGGTCGCCGACTACTTCGACTCCACCGGGCGGCCGCCGTCAGAAATGCGGGAACGGGCGATCGCCAAGGGAGGCAGCATCATGGCCGCCATCATCGAGCGTGCCGTCGAACGGGGCGAGATCGACCCGCAGCGGCTCACCCCCCACATCGTCTCGCTGCCGGTCGACCTCGTCCGCAGCGAGCTGATCATCAACCAGGCCCCCGTGCCCGACGACACTCTGGTCGAGATCGTCGACCGGATATTCCTCCCCCTCGTCCAACCCCACCAGCCGACCCGGAGTTGATCGGGGCCAAGATCAATGTGACCGGCGGGTACCGGCGCCCGTTAGCCACCAGTACGGGCGGTGGCGGGAAGACAGTATGCTATCTCCGTCCTGCGCGACGATTGCCTCGCAGGCGAGGGGCTGTAGCGCAGCTGGTAGCGCACCTCCATGGCATGGAGGGGGTCAGGGGTTCGAATCCCCTCAGCTCCACTCGTACTAGCGTTCGAGTGTCGTTGCCAACCATGTGATGCGTTAGAAGCTACAATGGCTTTGTGCGCGATACCAGCTTGATCGGCACGAAGGCGGAAGCAGCGGTGCTTGCCGCTCTCGTGCACTGCGGCTTCTGGCCCTTGCTACCTTTCGGTGACGGTCGTCCATACGACATCGTCGTGGACGACGGCGCCAAGTTCCTGCGCGTGCAATGCAAGACAGGTCGCTTAATACGCGGCGCAGTGGTCTTCCCGACTTCTACCTGGTGCCGCGACAACAAGTCGCGCTCCTACCGCGGCTACGCAGATTACTTTGGCGTCTTCTGCCCGGACAACGGACAGGTGTACTTCGTACCGGTAGCTGACGTCCCGAGCCGCACTGCTAACCTACGGGTCGCTCCTCCTCGAAATGGTCAAACTCAGGGCCTTCGGTGGGGGAAGGACTATGTCATCTGGCCGCAACCAGCAGGGTCCACTGAAGCGCGAGCTTCCCGTCTTCCGCTAGCCGGGTAGGGAGCTAGTCCCTGACGTCGGCGCCGGTTTCTTCTACGCCACCTTCGGGCACCGGCTCGGGCAGCATGCCGACGTTGTGCTCGAGCAGGCGCCACTTGCCGCGGCGCCGGGACAGCACCGACCAGTGACTGTTGCCGAACGGCCCGAGCGGGCGCAGTTCTTCGGGGATGCCGAGCACCCGCGCGATGGCCAGGCCGAGCGCGGCGCCGTGGGCGACGACGACGGCAAGCTGGCCGTCCGCGAGTGTGTCCGCGATCCGCTCGAGGGCCTGCGAGGCCCGGTCGGCCACCGCGGTGGTGGCCTCACCGTCCGGCGGGTTCCAGGTCTGCGCCGACTCCGGGTACCGCTCCCGTATGTCGTCCGCGGTCAGGCCCTCCCAGGAGCCGCCGTGGCGCTCCCGCAAGTCCTTGTCGAGCTGGACCTCGAGCCCGGTCAGCCTGGCCAGGAAACCCGCGGTTTCAGCGGCTCGCGCCAGGTCAGAGGAGAAGATCGCGTCCGGGCGCAGGGCCGCCAGGTACCGCGCGGCCAGGGCAGCCTGCTCGCGGCCACGCGCATTCAGCGGCACGTCGGTCTGGCCCTGGAACCGCCGCTCGAGGTTGAAGGTCGTCTGGCCGTGCCGCCAGGTCACCAGCCGCACGACGTCCGAACTGCCGCCGCCGGGCGGCCACGTGCTGAACAGGGCACTACCCGCCGGAGTACTCAGCGCGGCCCCCGGGCCGCAGCGCCCGCTCCTCCCCCGGCCCCGACCGGCTCAGGCAGCGGGATCCGCGGGCAGTCCTTCCACAGCCGCTCCAGAGAGTAGTAGACGCGTTCCTCCGCGTGCTGGACGTGAATCACCACGTCGAGGTAGTCGAGCAGCACCCAGCGGGCCTCCCGCTCACCCTCACGCCGCACCGGCCTGGCGCCGACCCGGCGCAGCCTCTCCTCGATCTCGTCGACGATGGCCCGCACCTGCCGGTCGTTCGACGCCGAGCAGAGCAGGAAAGCGTCGGTGATCACGAGCTGCTCGCTGACGTCGTAGGCGATGACGTCGGAAGCGAGCTTGTCAGCCGCGGCTGCGGCCGCGACCTCCACGAGCTCGACGGCCCTCTCCGAAGCAGTCACGTGGCTGGCAGTCCTCCCTCGATCGAAACGCGGCTAGACCAAGCGTATCCGGCGCCGCGACCGGCACCCGCCGTGGCGACCTGCAGCTTTATCCTGCTATTTACGGGAACGAGTCACTCCCCGCGAACCGCCGCCAGCACGCACGACAGTGCCCAGCAGATCACGACCAGGCCCACCGCCGCCAGTACCGGCACGCCGGTCGGCCACGGGGCGGACTGTAC
>JASIGS010000496.1 GCA_030052355.1 Streptosporangiaceae bacterium
TGCCCGCCGTTCTCCTTCATCACCGGCGAGATCCACTGGCTCACCGGCTCCGGCGGCACGCCCGCGTCGGTAGCCACCGAGTAGCCGCGGCCGACCGCCTTGTTCATGCCCGCCTGGTCGTCCAGCATGGCCAGCGCCTGCCGGAAGTACAGCTGACTGAACACCGGACCGTACACCGGGTTGTTGTAGTTGATGTAGGAGTAACCGATGACGAACGCGTATTCCGGCTCCAGGTTGTACCCGCCGTTCGGCGTCGTCGTCAGCGGGTTGGTAGCCGGCAGGAAGGTCGTGCCGACAGCTGGCGACAGGTCTGTCGACGGGATGTCGCCCTGGCTGTAGGCGCCGGTCTTCAAGCCGGTGTACTCGGCCGTGTCACTGGTGACCTCGACGAACTTCAGCCCGACAGACGCCTTCGGGCTGCCCGAGTACTTGGTGTTCGGCACGAAGGTGTAGTCACCGTCGACGTTGTAGGACGTCAGCTTGTAAGGCCCGTCCACGACCTGCCACAGCGGGTTGGTGGCGTAGGTCGAGGTGTCCTTGTTCTGGCTGTTGAGGTACGTCCAGACCGCCTTGCATTTGGCCCAGCCGTCGGCCGCGCTGTCGCTCTCACAGCCACCACTGCCGGCCTTCGCCCCGGCACTGGTCACGTCCCAGGCCAGCGGGAACGGGTACAGGATCGCCAGCTGGTTGTAGGTGTACCAGATGCTCGAGTAGGCCGACTTCAGCTTCAGCGTCACCTGCTCAGGGCCGGTCGCCGAGTACGAGGCGATGTTGTCAGGCAGCAGCCCAACGGTGTAGCCGGCGTAGTTGGCTTTCTCTGCCTCCAGCATGTTCAGGTAGAAGATCAGGTCCTCGGCGTCCACCGTGGTGCCGTCCGACCACTTCCAGCCCTTCATGTTGATAACGACGGTCTTGCCGCCGTCGCTGTAGACCGGCGCATCGGCCGGAGACAAGCTGTAGTTCACCGCGATCGACTGGCCGTTGTTGCCGAACATGTACAGCGGCCGGACCATGAGGTACTGGAAGTCCTCGTAGTTGGGAACGCTGTAGCAGGCGGTCGTTTCCATCGGGAAGATGCAGTTCGCACCCTCGCCGGTGATGTTGGGCAGCGTGGCTACCGCGCCGGTGACGCTGGCAGATGAGCTGGGGGGGCTACTGCTGGAACCGCAGCCTGCGGCCAGTAATGCTCCCGCGGCCACGGCCGCCAGGGCTGCGACGCGTAGTTTGCGTCCGGATTCAGACATGTGCACTCCCTTTCGCACTGGCTGAGGCTGGTTCTGGTCCTTCCTTCCACGCGGGGCGGAACGCGCAGATTGTGACCTCTATCTTGCTTGGGCCCGGTTACGGGACCATCACGGAATGGCGGCAAGGAGGGAGCCCGCGGCCGCCAGCCAGGGACTGTGCGAGGAAACAATTTGATATCTAAGGATTAGGCTCCTAAGCTTTGCCCATGAGCCATCTCGAAGACACACCAGCCAGCAAGTCCACGCCGGCAGCCGTTGCTGCCACCTACCCCGACCTCGCCGGGAAGGTCGCTGTCGTGACCGGCGGATCGAGAGGAATCGGCGCGGCGACCGCAGCGGCCCTCGCCGCCAACGGCGCGGCGGTAGCGGTCGTCGGCCGCGACGCTCAAGCGCTGGGCGACGTCACGCGACGGATCGAGAACGCGGGCGGCAAGGCGATCTCGCTCGCGGCCGACTGCACAGTGGCCGACCAGGTCAACGGCGTTGCCGCCGCCGTCACCGAGCGGCTCGGGCCGGCCGACATCCTGGCGGCATTCGCGGGCGGCAGCGGGATGCCGGTGCCGACTGTCGAGGAGACTCCCGAGCACTGGAGGGAGGTCGTCGACTCGGACCTCACGTCCGCGTTCCTTGCCATCAGGGCATTCCTGCCGCGGATGGTCCAGCGCGGCCGGGGCGTGATCATCACCATGGCGTCGTCGGCTGCCCGCCAGGCGGCCCTGTCGAACGCGGCGTACGCAGCTGCCAAGGCAGGCGTCGTCGCTCTGACTCGCCACCTTGCAGGCGAGTACGCAGGTCAGGGGGTACGGCTCAACTGCCTTGCCCCCGCCGCGATCGAAAACGATCGCATGCGCAGCTGGATGACGCAGGAGCAGCGTGAAGGGCTCGGCCGCCGCTTCCCGCTCGGCCGGCTGGGCCAGCCCGAGGATGTAGCGGCAGCCGCACTGTTCCTGGCCTCGGACGCATCCTCGTGGATCACCGGCGCGACGCTCGACGTCGCCGGCGGGAAGGTCATGTTGTGACCACGGCAAGCGTAGGGTCCGTCGGCACCAGCGAGGCGCGCACTAATCGGCTACGCGGGCTGCGCGGCAACAGCTTCGGTGCGTTGGTCATCTTGCTGGTCGAGTACGGCCTGGGCATCTGGGTCAACCTCTACGGGCGCATCCCCGCCGCCGACCAGGGCTCGAGCCTCGCGTCCGGCTTCGGCCGTGCCATCGCCAGCGGCCCGGTCGGGCTGTCTGTCCACGCTGTGCTCGGTGTCATCCTGCTTGGCGCCGGCGCGGGCGCCCTGGTGCGAGCCTTCCTGGTCCGGCGCACCAACTTGATCGTTGCGGCCGTTGCCGGCCTCGTTTGCATCGTTGCCGCCGGACTCAGCGGCTCGGCCTTTGTTGGCAACGGCAGCAACGCCGCGTCCATGAGCATGGCCATCGCGGCGGGAGTGGCGATCTTCGCCTACGCGTTCATCCTGTTCATCTCGGCGCGCCCCGCGGCACAGCAACCGAGCGGCGGCCGCTGAGGAGATCGAGGTCACGCACGCAGAAGCCGTGGTGCGCCCACTCCTCGTTCAGCACCACGTGAACGCACTCGAGCACCGACTTGCCGCTGGCGTATGGCGGCCAGCCCCGGCCCACTAGCGCGGGCGCCGACAGCTCACCGGGCGGCACGGCGGACAGCCAGCGCTCTAGCTCGGCGCCCTGCACGCCGCGCACGGCCAGCACCTCGCCGAGGCTCGGGGAAGCCGCTCGATCCAGGCCCTGCTCCTCCTGGTCAGGAACGAACTCGGGCGCCAACCCGATCGGGGTAAACAACTCGGTCGACCCCAGGCAGCAGCGCCGGAACCACGAGTCGTGCACGAACACCAGATGGCGCAGGGTCTCCACGGCTGACCACTCGCCGCCGACGCGCTGGTGCTCGGAACCCGCGGGCATCCCACCGAGCCGCCCGAGCGTCGCCGCCCAGTCGGCCCGCAGCTGCCGGCAGGCTTCCAGCAGGTCAGCCGCATCGGCCGAGCGGATCAGCAGCCGCACCGGATGGCGGCGGTCGAGCTCAGCCTCGACGTATGAGGTCACCTCGACCCCGTTGACCACCAGGTTGCTGACCAGTCCGTCGATGACGGCGTCCTGCATCACGACCCCGATCAGGCGGGTGCGAGACAAGTCGCACTCGCGGAATTCGGCATCGGTCAGGTCCTCGTTCTCGAATCTCGCCATGC
>JASIGS010000497.1 GCA_030052355.1 Streptosporangiaceae bacterium
CTGCTGACCGAGGGACCAGGGTCATGGACGAGCGTCCTGCACCTTTTCAGGAACCACTACTTCACCGCGTTCGAGTCGCTGCTGATCCTCTTCATCCTCATGCACGGGCTGAACGGGCTGCGCCTCGCGCTGGTAGGAACCGGTGTCGGCGTCCGCCACCAGAAGGCCTGGTTCACCGCGGCGATGTCGCTGAGCGCCGGGCTGTACGTCGTGGTGGTGCTGGCGATGTTCGGGGTGATGTGACGTGGCAGCAGAGCTCGACAAGCCGGTCCGGCCGGCATCACAGCCGCCGCAAGACCACGCCGGGCCGCCGCGCGGGCGAGGCGGCACCCTCGCCTGGCTCGGCCAGGTCGTGTCGGGCGTGCTTCTCGTCGTCCTGCTCGGCGTGCACATCTTCGCCGAGCACTTCATGGTCAAGGGCGGGTTGCGCAACTACTCCCAGGTGGTGAGCTACTTGTCCAACCCGGTCGTGCTCGCCGTCGAGAGCCTGTTCGTGGTCGTGCTGATCTGGCACGCGATGCTCGGCCTGCGGGCCGTGCTACTCGACTTCGGGTTCGGCGAGCGCGGTCAGTCGATGATCTCCCGGGGCGTGGTCGTGCTCGGGCTCGCCACGGCCGGCTACAGCTTCTGGATCATCGCGACGATCGCGGGCGGTCGGTGAACATATGTCCGCTAATAGCTCTTGTTCAGCGCCGATTGACACAATATTTGAATCGGCGTATGTGTTGGATATCTGCCGTCGTAAATGCTCTGGGCCGGATGGGAGGGGTGTGGTTCTATAGCCGAAATAACGGATATTTAGCAAGCAGCTTCGCATATCACGAACAAGGCGTGCCGACCTCGTCCTTGTCGTGTAACGGGTTGTGCGCACGAAAAGAACAATGTGTGCATAGGTGGGAGGTTAGGAGGTTAGGCGTGTCTGACATTACGCCTTTGCGTGGCGAAGGCCGGAGCGTCGGGCGAATCAAGGGTTTGTGGGGCGAGTGCATGGCCGAGTTTCTCGGCACCTTCGTCCTCATAGCCTTCGGAGACGGGGTTGTGGCCATGGCCGTCGCGGCACTGCCGGGGTCAGGGCGCACTTCGTCACCGACGACCATCTTCGATGCCTCGGGGGACTGGCTGCTGATCACGTGGGGATGGGCACTGGCGGTGGCCATGGGTATCTGGGTGGCCGGCGGGGTGACCGGCGCGCACATCAACCCAGCGGTGACCCTGGCACTGGCCGTCAGGCGCAAGTTCGCATGGAACAAGGTCCTTCCGTACTGGGCGGCCCAGGTGATCGGCGCCTTCGTCGGAGCGGCCCTGGTGTTCCTGGTCTACCGCAGCGCCATCAACGCGACACTACTCGCGGAAGGCGCCCACAAGAGCGCGGGAAACGCGCTCGCAACCTACTCGATATTTGCCACGTTCCCCGCCTCGTATTTCCACGGCTCTGTCTGGGGACCCCTCATTGACCAGATAGCCGGCACCGCATTCCTGCTCATGTTCGTGGTCGCGATCACCGACAACAGGAACCTGACTCCCGGGTCTAACATGACCCCGCTGATCGTAGGCTTCGCGGTGGCGGCAATAGGCATGTCATACGGCGCGAACGCTGGCTACGCGATCAACCCGGCTCGTGACTTCGGGCCGCGACTGTTTGCCTTCTTCGCTGGCTGGGGGAAGGTGGCGTTGCCTGGCACAGATCATACGGCGCCATTCATGTTCAGCAATTACTTCTGGATTCCGATAGTGGGGCCGCTTATTGGCGGTATCGTCGGCGTGCTCATTTACGACTGGTTCGTCGGCGACGTGCTGCATGCGAGGCTGGCCAAGGCCGGTGAGCTCATAGAGGTACCGGTCGGCGAGGCCGGCCCAGAGCACCCGACCGGCGCAACGGTATAGCAGCACCGTGCTGGCCGGGGCGATCCCAAAGACCGCCACCTGCTGGCCCGGAGGGCGACCTCCGGACCCCGCATACGGGACGGGTCACCGCGCGGGAACCGACGCGCGGTGACCCTCCCGGCCGAGAACAAGGCGACAAGCTACCCCGGAGGCATCGGAGGAGGCCTCGCACATGAAAAAGCTCATCAACGATCCGGCCGACGTGGTCAAGGAGGCGCTGCAGGGCGTCGCCGCGGCGCACGCCGACCGGCTCAGGGTGCTGACCGAGCCCAACGTGATAGTCCGCGCCGATGCCCCCGTCCAGGGCAAGGTCGGCCTGGTGTCGGGCGGTGGCTCCGGCCACGAGCCGATGCACGGCGGTTTCGTCGGGCCCGGCATGCTCGACGCAGCCTGCCCGGGCGAGGTGTTCACATCACCGACCCCGGATCAGATGCTCGAGGCCACCAAGGCGGTGAACGGCGGGGCAGGCGTGCTGCACATCGTCAAGAACTACACGGGCGACGTGCTGAACTTCGAGATGGCCGCGGACCTCGCCGCGGCTGAGGGCATCGAGGTCGAGGCCGTGGTGATCGACGACGACGTGGCGGTCCAGGACAGCCTGTACACGGCGGGCCGGCGCGGCGTCGGTACCACGGTGCTGGCCGAGAAGATCTGCGGTGCCGCCGCCGAGCAGCGCAGGTCGCTGGCCGACGTAGCGGAGCTGTGCCGCAAGGTCAACGCCAACGGCCGCAGCATGGGCATGGCGCTCACCTCCTGCACCGTTCCGGCGGCGGGCAAGCCCACCTTCGAGCTCGGCGCGAACGAGATGGAGATCGGCATCGGCATCCACGGCGAGCCAGGGCGCGAGCGCAGGCAACTCGCCAAGGTGCACGACATCGTGGAGATGCTCGCGGGGCCGATCGTGTCGGACCTGCCGTTCGAGTCCGGCGACAAGGTCCTCGCGTTCGTCAACGGCATGGGCGGTACGCCGCTGATCGAGCTGTACATCGTCTACAACGAACTACACGGGTTCCTTTCCGGCCGTGGCATCGAGATCAGCAGGAACCTGATCGGCCCCTACATCACCTCGCTGGAGATGCAGGGCTGCTCCATCACGCTGCTGAAGCTGGACGACGAACTGACCGAACTGTGGGACGCGCCGGTCAACACGCCCGGGTTGCGCTGGGGTGTGTAAGTGAGCGTTTCCTACGGCGAGGTAACCGAGTGGATCCGCGCGTTCGCGACGTCGATAGCCGAGAACAGGGAGTACCTGACCGATCTGGACTCGGCCATCGGCGACGCGGACCACGGCATCAACATGAACCGGGGCATGCAGGCGGTGGTTGGCAAGATCGACTCCGGGACGGACAGCCAGTCCGACGTCGGGGCCCTGCTGAAGACCGTCGGCATGACCCTGGTCTCGACGGTCGGCGGCGCGGGCGGTCCGCTGTACGGGACGCTGTTCCTGCAGATGGGCACCGCCACGGCCGGAAAGCCGGAACTGTCGGCCGGCGACTGGGCGGCGGCGCTGGCGGCGGGTGTGGCCGGCGTGCAGAAGCGGGGCAAGGCCGAGCCGGGCGACAAGACCATGCTCGACGCCTTGCTGCCTGCCGTCGACGCGCTGCAGGCCGCGCTGGCGGACGGCGCCAGCTTCGACGATGCGCTGGCCGCTTCCGCCGCGGCCGCGGACGACGGTATGAAGGCAACGATCCCGCTGGTGGCGCGCAAGGGCCGCGCCAGCTACCTCGGTGAGCGGAGCGCGAATCATCAGGATCCCGGGGCAACGTCGTCCTGGCTGCTGGTGCGTGCCGCAGCGGACACGTTCTCCGGGCATGACTAAGAGGAGATAGGCAGATGGCTGATTACGCAGGAGCCCTCGACCAGGGCACGACCTCGACGCGCTTCATGATCTTCGATCACCGGGGGCAGGTCGTCGCGGTGGACCAGAAGGAGCACGAGCAGATCTTCCCGAGGCCGGGCTGGGTGGAGCACAACCCCAACGAGATCTGGGAGCGCGTCCAGGAGGTCATTGACGGCGCGCTGGGCAAGGCGGGCCTGTCCGCCACCGACCTGGCCGCGGTCGGCATCACCAACCAGCGCGAGACCACGCTGGTCTGGGACAAGACAACGGGCGAGCCGATCTACAACGCGATCGTGTGGCAGGACACCAGGACCGACAAGATCTGCGACGAGCTGGCAGCCAACGGCGGCCAGGACAGGTTCCGCGAGAAGACGGGCCTGCCGATCGCCACCTACTTCTCCGGACCGAAGATCAAGTGGTTGCTGGACAACGTGCCGGGCGCGCGTGAACGCGCCGAGGCGGGCGATCTCTTCTTCGGCAACATCGACACCTGGTGCATCTGGAACCTGACCGGCGGCACCAACGGCGGAGTGCACGTCACCGACGTGACCAACGCCAGTCGAACGCTGCTGATGGACCTGAAGACGCTGCAGTGGGACGACGGCAACCTGGCCACCCTTGGCATCCCGCGGTCGATGCTGCCCGAGATCAAGCCGTCCAGCGG
>JASIGS010000498.1 GCA_030052355.1 Streptosporangiaceae bacterium
CGAGTCACCTGAGCACGGGTCTCGGCGGGCCGGATCACCGCGTCTACGTAGCCGCGCTCGGCGGCGATGTACGGGTTGAACAGCCTGTCCTCGTACTCGGCGATCTTCTCGCTGCGCAGCGCGGCCCGCTGCTGCGGGTCGGTGACCGCGGCCAGGTCCCGCCGGTAAAGGATGTCCACGGCGCCGTCTGCCCCCATCACCGCGATCTGCGCCGTCGGCCAGGCGAGGTTGATGTCGCCGCCGAGGTGCTTGGAACCCATCACGTCGTACGCGCCGCCGTAGGCCTTCCTGGTGATGACGGTGATCTTGGGAACGGTTGCCTCCGCGTACGCGTAGATCAGCTTCGCGCCGCGGCGGATGATGCCGCCCCACTCCTGGCCCGTGCCCGGCAGGAACCCAGGAACGTCCACGAAGGTGATGACCGGGATGCCGAAGGCGTCACAGGTGCGGACGAACCTGGCTGCCTTCTCCGACGCGTCGATGTCCAGCGTGCCTGCCGAGTGCATGGGCTGGTTGGCGACGACGCCGACGGCTGCTCCGTCCACCCGGCCGAAGCCGACCAGGATGTTCTGCGCGAACCCGGCGTGGATCTCCAGAAAGTCGCCGCCGTCCAGGACGTGCTCGATGACCGCGTGCATGTCGTAGGGCTGGCGCGGCGAGTCGGGGATCACGCTGTCGAGTTCGGCGTCGGCGTCGGTGACCTCCAGCACCGCGGCCGGGTCCGCGGCCGGCGGATCCGCTGGCGGGTCCTCCAGGTTGTTCGACGGCAGGTAGGACAATAGTTCCCTGGCGAAGTCGAGGCAGTCTTGCTCGTCGGCTGCCTGGTAGTGCGCGACGCCCGACTTGACGTTGTGCGCGTGAGCGCCGCCGAGTTCCTCCTGGCTGACCTCTTCGCCCGTCACCGTCTTGATCACGTCGGGGCCGGTGATGAACATGTAGGAGGTGCCCTCGACCATCAGGGTGAAGTCGGTGATCGCTGGCGAGTAGACGGCGCCGCCGGCACAGGGGCCCATGATCAGCGAAATCTGCGGGATCACCCCGGAGGCCACGACGTTCCGGTAGAAGATCTCGCCGTACAGGCCGAGGGCTACCACGCCCTCCTGGATCCTCGCCCCGCCGCTGTCGTTGATGCCGATGACCGGGCAGCCGGTCTTCAGCGCGTGGTCCATGACCTTGACGATCTTCTGGCCGTATACCTCACCGAGCGAGCCGCCGTTGACCGTGAAGTCCTGGCTGAAGACGCACACAGGCCGGCCGTCGATGGTGCCGTACCCGGTGACCACGCCGTCCCCGTACGGCCGGCTGGCGGCCATGCCGAAGTCCGTGGCGCGGTGCCTCGCCAGCTCGTCGAACTCGGTGAACGAGCCGGGATCGAGCAGGGCGTCGATCCGCTCGCGCGCGGTCATCTTGCCCTTGGCGTGCTGGCGCTCGACCTGCCGCGCCGTCCCCGCGTGAACCGCCTCGTACCTGCGCTTGTCGAGGTCGGCTAGCTTGCCGGCGGTGGTGTGCGGGTCCGCAGCCCCGGACTGGGGCCCGGACGGGTCTTGCGGCGGAGCGAGCTGGTCGGAGGCCATGCCGGACAGGCTAGGGGATGGCGGCGTCCGCGGGCTCGGCAGGCAGCGCCGAAGCCGGGCGCGCGGTGACCTCCGCGGCCGGACCGCCGGCGGTGTCGTTGCCGGGTCGGACGCGCGCGAAGGTGAGCCCGGCGGCGATGCAGGCCATCGGGATGGCCGCGATGGCGTACCGGTACAGCGGCTGGGTCAGCAGGGCAGGCGACAGGATGCTCATGGCCGCAAGCCCCCACGGGAGCAGCTTGACGCCACCCCAGCGGCGCCAGTCCCTGACCACGCCGAACAGGCCCGCGAGGACGATGAGCAGGAAGACCACGCCGGGGAAGTAAACCGGCTGCTGGTAGTCGAGCATGAGCTGCGCCCACGGGTAGACCGCGTGGGTGTTCTCCGAGGTGCCCGCGAACTCGTGCTCGTACCGCACGTAGTACGAGGGCAGCTTGGTGATGCGCGGGGCCGGAGTGAGGTACATGTTGTACCCGTCCTGCGGCCGGTCGGTGGCGATGAAGGTGAGCAGCACGTCCCTGCTCACGACGCGCAGGTAGCTGAGCGGCTGCTTTTCGATCGCCATCAGCGCGAAACTCATCGCGAGCGAGTTGTTGTGCGCGTTGAACCCCGGGTCTGAGTCGGTCCGCCACCAGGCGTCGGACGCCCACAGGTACTCGGTCGGCGAGTTGACGACCAGGTCGTTGGACAGCGAGAACGACGGGGCGTCCCGGCTGACGGGCGTCGGCTTCTCCGCGCTCGGGCACAGCGGCCGCAGGTCGGCGGGCGGCTTGATGATCTTGCAGTTGGCGAAGCTCGTGGTCCGCGACCAGAGGAACATGCCGTCGCTGGAGGTCAGGTTGAACTGGCCGGTCTCGCCGTGGAACACCAGCGCGTACATGCACAGCGGGAAGGCGAAGGCCGCGAAGCACGCGGTGAGCGTCCGCCAGCCGACCCGCCTGATCAGCAGGAAGGCGGCCACGACCACCACCAGCAGGATGCCGTTGCCGCGCAGCACGCACGCGTACGCCAGCAGCAGGGACGCCGCGACGCACTGCCATGGCCTGGGCGCGTGCTTGGTGATCAGCAACGCCACGATGATGAGCAGGACCAGGCAGTACAGCGTGTCCGGGAGGATGTAGGACTCGAGTGCTATCTCCCGCGTGTCGAACAGCGTCGGCAGCGTGGCCAGCGTCGCGCCCCAGGCCGGCAGCCCCCAGTAGCGCAGCAGCGCGTACACGATGACGGCGATGGCCAGGCCCATCAGGTGCTGGACGGCCACCACGTAAGGCAGCGCGTGCGGCACCAGGGAGAAGATCGCCAGGAACATCGGGTAGCCGGACGGCCGGATCGTGCCGAGCGCGTGGTTGACGGCCTCCTGCATGTAGACAAACGAGTCGGCGGTCGTCAGGGCCGGCCGGAACGCCAGCATCTCCAGGATCCTGGGGATCAGCGCCAGCCCGATAGCGATCGTGAACAGCCTGTGCCTGGTCCACAGCGCACGGGGGGACGCCTCGGCCCGCAGCCAGCCCGTAACCTTCACCCAGGCCGGAACGTGCTGGCCGCCCTCGGTTGCGGCAGCCATCGGCTCGGAGGCCGTCGAGTCGGACACGGGCGAATCGGAGGCTGTCGAACCGGACACGGGCGAACCGGACACGGGCGAAGCGGACGCAGGCGCGCCGGAATGGCCGCCTTCCTGCGGAGTTGCCTTCACATCGGTCAGGGCTGGCCCCACTGTGTCCGGACGCGTGGACAGGCCCCGCGTCATGGCCCGAATTTCGGAGCCTAGAGTACCGGGCACGGGCCGCGAGGCGGACGTCAAGCCCGCCGGTCGGCGCGTTCGCGGCCAGCAGCGGAGGTAAACCCTGAACGAGCAAGCCCGCCATCAGCCAGCACACCGGCAGCCGCTCGACGAGCAGGCCCTCCGTCATCGGGTCCTGGCTGGCTCGAAGCTCTGGTCTGACGTGACCGTGGTGGCCAGCACGGGCTCGACCAACGAGGACCTCGCGGCCGCGGGCAGGGCCGGGGCACCGGCCGGGACGGTGCTGGCGGCCGAGGAGCAAAGACACGGACGCGGGCGCCTGGACCGCACCTGGCACACCGTGCCTGGTGCGGCCCTGACGTTCTCCGTCCTGCTGAGGCCGGTGGCCGTCCCCCCGGCGTGGCGCGGCTGGCTTCCGCTGCTCGCCGGGGTGGCGGTAGCCGAGGCGGTGGCGGACGAGACCGCCGTGCAGGCGAGCCTGAAGTGGCCGAACGACGTGCTGAGCGGCGGCGGCAAGCTGGCCGGCATCCTGGCCGAGCAGGCCGGGGCGGCGATCGTCGTCGGGTTCGGCGTCAACGTCAGCGCGACCGCGGAAGAGCTGCCGACGGACCGGGCCACGTCGCTGGTCCTGCAGGGGGCGGCGAACGTAGACCGGCAGTCGCTGCTTGCCGCCATACTCCGCGAGTTCGAGCGCTGGTATCTGCCCTGGGCAGAGGGCCCGGTGCCGGGAGACCCGGAGTCGTGCGGGCTGCGGGCGCGGTACCTGAGCCACTGCGCCACGATCGGCGCGGACCTCCGGGTGGAACTGCCGGGCGGCGCGGTCCTGGCCGGCCGCGGCCAGGACGTGGACGCGGCCGGCAGGCTCGTGGTGGCCACCGGGTCCGGCCTGGTGCCGGTCAGCGCTGGCGACGTCATCCACGTGCGCTAGGGACTGCGAGTCCCGGCACTAACCCCACCGAGCGGGTCGCGCCCGGATGGCGAGCTTTTCGCCGGGTTACGTGCCACCATGAGGCGTGTGGCCGGCACGGCAGACCTGACCGAGGGCGAGCGGATGGTCGTCAAGCTGCGCAGGCACTGGAAGACGATCATCTGGCCGATCCTGGTTCTCGCCGCGATCCTCGTGGCTACGCTCGCACTGCTGCTTGTGGTGGGTCCGCTCGAGCACCCGACGGCGCGGCTGGTGGTCGGGGTCGTGGCCATCCTCGCGGTGCTGATCTTCGTCGCCCGGCCGCTGCTGAGCTGGTGGACGACCAGCTATGAGCTGACCACCCGGCGGCTGCGGCTGCGGGCCGGGATAGTCGCCCGCCGGGGGCGCGACTTCCCGCTGTCGCGGATCAGCGACGTCTCGTTCGCGCAGGGCCCGCTGGACCGGCTGCTCGGCTGCGGCCGCCTCATCGTCGAGTCACCCGGCGAGCACGGCCAGCTCACGCTGACCGAGATCCCGCACGTCAAGCGCGTGCAGGCGACGCTCTTCCAGCTCGTCGAGGACGAGCGGGAACGGCTGGCTACCGAGCAGCAGTAGCCTGCAGGTTATGTCGTCCCGACCGGGCGGAGTCCTGGTGCACCGGCACCCCGCCGACGGCGGCGCGGAGATCGCGGAGATCGTGCTGCACCGGCCGGCGGCCATGAACGCGCTGGATACGGCGATGGTCACCGAGCTCGCCAGCGCGTGCGGCGAGGTCGGCGCGGACGCTGGCGTGCGGTGCGTGGTGCTGTGCGCTTCGGGCCAGCGCGCCTTCTGCGTAGGTGCCGATTTGAAGGAACGTGCGGGGATGACCGACTCCGAGCTCGCTGCGCAGCGGCCTGCGTTTCGCGCCGCATTCGCCGCACTGCTGGCGCTGCCGCAGCCGGCGGTCGCGGCCGTTCACGGATTTGCCCTCGGCGGGGGCTGCGAGCTGGCCCTGAGCTGCGACATCGTGGTGGCCGACGAGACCGCCGTGTTCGGCCTGCCGGAGACGAAGGTGGGCCTGGTTCCCGGCAGCGGCGGCACCCAGCTCGCGTCCCGGCGGCTCGGTCCTGGCCGGGCCGCCGACCTGATCCTCACCGGGCGGCAGGTCGGCGCCGCCGAGGCCGAGCGCATGGGGCTGGCTGACCGGCTGGTGCCAGCTGGTCAGGCCGGGCCGGTCGCACTCGAGGTGGCCATGCAGATCGCGGCGAACTCGCCGGTCGCGGTCCGCGCGGCCAAGCAGGCCATCCGGCTCGGCGGCGGGCTGAGCCTGCCGGCCGCGCTGGAAGTGGAGGACGCGGCCTGGCGCGCCGCGGCGACCTCGGCCGACCGGCGGGAGGGCATCGCGGCGTTCGTGCAGAAGAGGCCAGCCAGGTGGCCTGGCCACCCAGACGGAGAGCGAGGCTGACGTGACTGACCTGCCAGGCCGGATATCGGTCCGCGAGGTCGGACCGCGTGACGGACTGCAGAACGAGGAGCCGGTACCGACCCAGGCCAAGATCGAGCTGATCGACCGGCTGTCGCGGACCGGGGTACGGCGGATCGAGGCGGTCTCGTTCGTCCGGCCCGAGGCGATACCGCAGATGGCCGACGCCGACGAGGTGTGGCACGGCATCAAGCGCGCCGACTCGGTCCGCTACTCCGCCCTCGTGCCGAATCTCCGCGGTGCCAGCCGCGCGCTGGACAGCGGCGTCACGGAGATCGAGGCGGTGGTCTCGGCGTCTGACACCCACAACCGGAAGAACGTCAACCGGGGCACGCAGGAGTCTCTCGACGACATCGCGGCGATCATCGAGCTTGCGCATGACCGGGGAGCCACCTGCCAGGTTATCGTGTCGACCGCGTGGGGCTGCCCGTACGAGGGCGAGGTGCCGGAACAGCGGGTTGTCGCGGTCGCCGGCCGCGCCCTGGCGGACGGCGCCGACCGCGTCTCGTTCGGCGACACGACCGGGATGGCGACGCCCGGCCGGGTGCGCACGCTGATCGGCGAATTCCGGATGGCGCACCCGGACGCCGCGGTGAATCTGCACTTCCACAACACCAGGGGCACCGGGCTGGCGAACGTGCTGGCCGCGCTCGAACTCGGCGTCGCCGACTTCGATGCCTCCGTCGGCGGCCTCGGCGGCTGCCCGTACGCGCCCGGCGCCACCGGCAACATCGCGACCGAGGAACTCGTCCACATGGTCGAGGACATGGGCGTGGACACCGGCATCGACCTCGACGCGATGATCGAGGCGGCAGCGGACGCCGAGCGGATCATCGGCCGCCAGCTCCCGTCTCAGGTGCTGCGCGCGGGTCCGAGGTCCCGCACGATCCCGGCCTGACTGGTTAAGGCCAGAGTGCCGCGGAGTCGCGAAGCGTTCCTGTCCCTCCACACGGAGCCGGCCACAGCTCCGAGGATGAGCACAGCCCCGATGGCCACGAACCAGGTCAGGATGCCGAAGATCGCACCGATCGCGCCGAACGTCCGGCTGTCGTGGATGATCGTCGACGAGAAGTAGAACTTGGAGAAGACCCCGAGCCCCGCGAAGAAGATTCCCGTCGCGATCGCCGCCGGCAGCAGCCTCCGCCACCCGACCCGGCC
>JASIGS010000063.1 GCA_030052355.1 Streptosporangiaceae bacterium
TGCGGTTTCCATCTCTGCTGCATTAAGGCAGCGAGAGGCGATTTATCCCGGGCGGGCTATTGGTAGCGGAACCAGGCCCGCCAGCCGTCCGAGAATCGGCCCACGAAGAGCACGCCATGGCTGAGATCTGCGCTGGGCTTCTCAAGCGGGAACAATATCCGCACGATCCAGGTCCGGCCACCCACCGTGGTATTACACACGCCGAATGGAATAGAGCCAAGAGCTGTGGATCTGCGTCGCGGCAGTGGCTTGCAGGATTCGGAACCCCCCGATGCGGATATGGGAGTGTCACGGCTGGACGCTCGTGCAGACTCCCTGACACTAGGGCCTGGCAGCGCGGCGCACGCCAGAGTGCTTTGTCCCGCGCCGGGAGCCGGTTTCCTATTCTGACTCGTCCTTTGGGTGCGCCGCGGTGCCGCCGCGGGCCTGCGTGTCGGGCGGAACCGCCTGACTGGCAGTAGCGCGCGGGGCCGCGGCATCACCGCGGCCATCGTGGCCGTTGCCTTCGATGGCGGCGTGGCCATCGCCATGGCCGTTGGCATGCGGCCTGGGCATCGGCACGCTCTCGGTGACGACGTTGTAGAGCCTCTCCCGTACCTTGCCGAGCCTGCCGCGCATGCCCGGTGGCGGGACCTCGCCCTCGGCTGCCACCAGAGCTGGCAGCGGCGGGGCCTCGGTCCGGGAGGTGAGTACGGCCAGCGCCTCTTCGTCGACCGGCCTGGTCTCCTCGATGAACTCGCCGCCGGGCAGCTGCCTGATGATGCCGGTCTCCACGCCGTGCTCCAGCAGGTGCCTGTCCTTGCGCTGCAAGGCCAGGCAGATTCGCTTGGTGATGATGTAGGCGAGAATCGGCGCGACTAGCCACGCGATCCGGGCTATCCAGGTCGTCAGGTAAAGCGAGATGTCCAGGTGGTCGGCGATGATGTCGTTGGCGCCTTCGGCCCACAGGACGCCGTAGAAGGTGATCATCGCGATACCCAGGGCGGTCCTGGTAGGCGCGTTCCTTGGCCGGTCGTTCAGGTGGTGCTCGCGTCTATCGCCGGTGATCCACTGCTCAAGGAACGGCCAGATGGCGGCTCCGCCGAACACGATTCCCAGCGGCAGCAACGCGGGCACGAACACATTGAAGGCAAATGTATGCCCGAAGAAGACCCACTGCCAGGCCGGGAACATGCGCAATGCGCCTTCGAGCGCGCCCATGTAGAAGTCCGGCTGGGAGTCGGCTGACATGGCGACCGGGTTGTACGGCCCGTACAGCCAGATCGGGTTGATCTGCGTGAACGTCGCGGCCAGCGCCAGCGCGGCGAAGGTGAAGAAGAAGAACGCGCCGGTCTTGGCCATGAAGTACGGGTACATGGGCGCGCCGACGACGTTCTGGTTCGTCCGCCCCTTGCCCGGCATCTGGGTGTGCTTCTGATGGAACATGATGAACAGGTGGGCGGTCACCAGCGCCAGGATGAGGCCGGGGATCACCAGCACGTGCAGGATGTACAGCCGCGGGATGATCTCGGTCCCTGGGAACGGCCCGCCGAACAGGAAGAACGCCAGGTAGGTGCCGACGATCGGGAACGACTGCAGGATCCCCTCGGTGATCCGCAGGCCGGCTCCGGACAGCAGGTCGTCGGGCAGCGAGTAGCCGAACAGGCCCTCGAACATGCCGAGGGTGAACAGGATGATCCCGATCAGCCAGTTGATCTCACGCGGCTTGCGGTAGGCACCGGTGAAGAAAATCCGGATCATGTGCGCCATGATCGCGGCCATGAACAGGTCGGCGGCCCAGTGGTGGATCTGCCGGATCAGCAAACCCCCGCGCACGTCAAAGCTGATGTTGAGGGTGGACTCGTAGGCCTCGCTCATCTTCACCCCGCGCAGCGGGATGTAGGAGCCGTGGTAGACCACCTGAGTCATGCTGGGCTGGAACCACAGGGTCAGGAACGTCCCGGTGAGCAGCAGGATGATGAACGAGTAGAGGATGATCTCCCCGAGCAGGAACGACCAGTGGTCGGGGAACACCTTGCGCAACAGGACGCGGACACCGCGGGCGCCGTGGAACCTGTCGTCCAGCCACCCGCCGACGCCGTCGAGCGCCCTGTCGACGCTCATGATCGCTCCCAGAAACTCGGTCCGACCGGCTCGTTGAACGGGCCGGTCGCGATGAGGTAACCCTGGGCGTCCACGCCGATCGGAAGCTGCGGCAGGGCGCGCGTGGCAGGCCCGAAGATGACCCGCGCGCCCTCGGTGGCGAGGAATGTCGACTGATGGCACGGGCAGAGGATGTAGTGCGTGGTCTGCTCGTACAAGGCGGCCGGGCAGCCCACGTGGGTGCAGATCTTGGAGTACGCGACGATGTTGTCGACCGTCCAGTTCGGGACCGTCAGGTTCGGCTTAGACGGCCCGCCGGGCCTCGCAGGCGGGCCGAACACCAGCTCGCCTGGTCGCATCTTGATGAGGGAGACCGCGGCCTTGGCCATCGCGTCGTCGTCGTCAAGGTAGCCCTCGGGACCGACGCTGATGAGCGCGCCGGGGGTGTCGAAATCGGCAGGCGTGATCGGCGTGCCCGTCCCGTAGACCAGCAGCCGCAAGCCCTTGCGCCAGACCGTGGTGTCCAGGCTTGTGCCCGGCAGCGGGCCGAGGTCACGCAGCAGGAACACCGGCGCGACGGCCAGCGGCACGGTCGCGGCGATCAGCGTGCGCCGGATCAGCGGCCGCTTGACGAACCCGCTCGCCTCGGCGCCCTCGGTGAACGTCTGCTTGAAGGCCTCGCGGTCCTGCGGATCCGACCGCATCGTGTGCCGCTGCTCGGTGATCTCGACGTCGGGCATCACGTGCCGCACCCAGATCACCGCGCCGGCGCCCATCAGCAGGAAGACCAGCGACAGACAGCTGCCCAGCGCGAGGTTCGAGTGCCATACGGTGGTCAGCGAGTGGATGTCGAAGACGGCGTAGGACACCAGGAAGCCGATCCCGGCCAGCATGGCCAGGATGAAGCACGCCGCGACGAGCCGCTCCGCCTTCTTGGCCCGGTCCGGGTCGTCGGGCTCGGCCGGCAGCTCGCGAACCGGCGGCGGCGCGCCGTCCCCTTGCGGTCCGGGGATCATCTCCCGGGACGACGCAGGAGACGGGGTGCCGATGACCCGCCGCGGACCCGCGTGGGGCTGCGGGTCGGGGCCGCCGGTCAGCCCGGGGGAGTCCGTGTCACTCATGTCTCTTCCCATGCTTCGCAGTGATCCAGAGGGCTACCAGCACCATGAACAGCAGCAGTCCGAGAAACGCGACGAGGCCCTCGGTGACAGGCCCGATGCGGCCCAGGCTGAAGCCGCCCGGGTTGGGCTCCGAGCGCACCTGAGTGACGTAGGCGATGATGTCCCGCTTCTCCTGCGGCGTGATCGTCAGGTCGTTGAACACCGGCATGGCCTCGGGGCCGGTGAGCATGGCCTCGTAGATCTGGGTCGGAGTCGACTGGGTCAGCGCGGGGGCGAACTTGCCGTCGGTGAGCGCGCCGCCAGCGCCGTCGAAGTTGTGGCAAGCGGCGCAGTTGGCCTCGAACAGTGTCTGCCCGAGCCCGAGGTCGGCGCCTGCGGTGCTGACCTGCGCGGCTGTCGGGATCGCCGGGCCACCGCCCAGGGACTGGATATACGCGGCTATCGCGTGCGTCTGGCTCGTGTTCAGTCGGCGCGGCTTGCGTGGGTTCTCCGCGCCGAGCTCCGCCGCGGGCATGCGGCCGGTGCTGACCTGGAAGTCCACGGCGGCCGCACCGACGCCGATCAGGCTCGGCGCCACTCCAGTCGTACCCTGCGCGAACTGCCCGTGGCAGGTGGCGCAGTCCTCGAGGAACAGGTTCCTGCCATCGGCGATCTGACCCTGGTTGGCCGCCGTCGGCGAGGACGCCGACGCGCTGCCTGCGGTGGTCAGCACGGCGTATCCGGCCCCGATCAGCACGAGGACGAGCCCGACGAGGACATAGGCAGCTGCCGGGTGCCGGCGCCTTGCGGTGATCCAGCTCACAAGATTCCCCAATGCCCCGGTCAGTGGATCAGGTAGATGGTGGTGAACAGCCCGATCCAGACCACGTCAACGAAGTGCCAGTAATAGGACACCACGATGGCGCTCGTCTGTTGCTCGAGCGTGAATCTCTTGGCCGCGAAGGTCCTGCCCAGCAAGAACAAGAAGGCTATGAGGCCGCCGGTGACGTGCAGGCCGTGGAACCCGGTGGTGATAAAGAACACAGAGCCGTAGTTGCTCGACGAGATGGTCACGTGCTGCTTGCGGATCAGGTCCAGGTACTCGTATCCCTGCCCGCAGATGAAGTACAGGCCCATCAGGAAGGACAGCACGTACCACTCGCGCAGGCCCCACCGCCAGAACTTGTAGAACCTGTCGGAGCGCCGGATCTGGTGACGCTCGACGGCGAAGACGCCCATCTGGCAGGTCACGCTGGACAGCAGCAGCACGATCGTGTTCGTCGAGGCCAGGGCCAGGTCGAGGTGCGCCTTCGGCCACGCCTGACCCATCCCCTTGTCCACCGAGCGGACGGTGAAGTACATGGCGAACAGGGCGGCGAAGAACATCAGCTCGGACGACAGCCAGACGATCGTGCCGACGCTGACGAGGTTGGGCCGGCTTGTTGTCCCTCGGGGAGCCGCCTCAGTAGATGCTGTCACCACAGGGGCCATTATTACGACACCGCGTAGGCGTGCGTCGCCCGACCCCCCAGGTCGGTACCATCCTTTGACATGAAGGTTGTCGTGTATAGCCATGATGCCGACACTCGGGACAGAGTGCGCCTGGCGATCGGCCGGCGGCCGGCCCCGGATGTCCCTGAAGCCGAGGTGGTCGACGTCGCCACCGAGCCCATGCTCTTCCGGCTGCTCGACGCCGGCGGCATCGACGTCATGGTGCTGGACGGCGAGGCTCAGCCGGCCGGCGGGATGGGCGTCTGCCGTCAGGCCAAGGACGAGATCCATGACTGTCCTCCGGTGCTGCTGATCATCGGCAGGGCCGACGACGGCTGGCTCGCGACCTGGTCGCGGGCCGACGCGGTGATCAGCCACCCGATCGACCCGGTCGCGCTGGCCCGGGCGCTGGCCGGGCTCATGCGCCAGCGCGCCGCCGGGCCCGGCGGCGCAGTCGTCAAGGCCTGAGCGAATGAACGCACGCACGAGCTGGCCAGCACTGATCGGCGCGCTGATCCGTGGTGATCAGCTGACGGCGGACGAGACCGCCTGGGCCATGAACGAGATCATGGAGGGTGCCGCCAGTCCGGCCCAGATCGCGGGCTTCGGCGTCGCGCTGAGGATCAAGGGCGAGAGCGCGGATGAGGTCAGCGGCCTCGCTCAGGCGATGCTGGATCACGCTGCCCGGATCTCGATACCGGGCCGTACGGTTGACCTGGTCGGGACCGGCGGAGACGGTGCGAAGACCGTGAACATCTCGACGATGGGAACGCTGGCGGCCGCGGCGGCCGGCGCCCGCATGGTCAAGCACGGGAACCGGGCGGCGTCCTCTGCGTGCGGCACCGCTGACGTGCTCGAGGCCCTGGGCGTCGTCATCGATCTGCCGCCCGACGCCACCGAACGGCTCGTCGATGAGGTCGGTGCGGCGTTCCTGTTCGCGCCGTTGTATCACCCCGCGCTCCGGCACGTGATCGTGCCGCGGCGCGAGCTCGGCGTGCCGACCGTCTTCAACGTCCTCGGACCGGTGGCCAACCCGGCGCACCCGGCCGCCCAGGCCCTGGGAGTGGCCGACCTGCGCATGGGTCCTGTCCTCGCCGGCGTGCTCGCTGGCCGCGGCTGCTCAGCCCTGGTGTTCCACGGCGACGACGGCCTGGACGAGCTGACCACGACGGCACCCTCGACGGTCTGGGTCGTGCACGAAGGTACGGTCAGCCAGACCAGCTTCGACCCGGCCGAACTCGGCATCCCCCGGTCGGAGCCAGCGGACCTCACCGGCGGCGACCCGGCCCACAACGCGGGGGTCGTGACGGCCTTCCTGGCGGGCGCACAGGGGCCGGTCCGGGACACGGCGCTGCTCAACGCGGCCGCTGCGCTGGCCGCCGAGGCGGGCGTCGCCTCGCCGGGCGAGCTGACGGCGGCGCTGGCTGACGGCTACCGGCGCGCCGCCGACGCGATCGACTCGGGCGCCGCCGCCGACCTGCTCGGGCGCTGGGTGACGGCGAGCAAGAGCCTGTCCGGGCAGTGAGCGATCACTCCGCGTCGTAGCCGATCGCGAACGCGGCTTCCAGGTCGTGTCGCGAGTAGGTGCGGAACGCGATGTGGGTCTCGGTGTGGGTGACCCCTGGCACCTTGTTGACGGTCCCCGGTATGACGTCTCCGAGCTCGTCGTGCCCGCGAACCCGCACAAGCGCGATGATGTCGAACTCGCCGGTGACCGAGTAGACCTCGCTGACCTGCGGTATCTGCGCGATTGCCTCGGCAGTCTCCGCTATGCGGGCCACGTCGGCCTTGATCAAGACAATTGCGGTGACCACAGCTCTCCTCTGGCAACCACCGGTCCTGGGCTGACCGGCACCAGCGCTCCTGATGTAACGGCCGCCTCGTAGCGTACCGCTGCCAGCGCGAGCAGCCCGGCCAGGACGTCCGCTGTCGCCTTGGCGTCGGCAAGGGCCCGGTGACACGGGGCGGTCTTGGCGCCGAAGTAGCTGGCCAGCGTGGACAGCTTGCAGTCGGGGACGTCCCGCGGCCGCAGCAGCAGCCGGGCCAGCACGGCCGTGTCCAGCACGGCGGCCGCCGGCCACCGGATGCCGCTCGCGGCGCACGCGGCGGCCAGGAAGCCGATGTCGAACGGCGCGTTGTGCGCGACGAGGACGCAGCCACGCGCGAAGGCGAGGAACGCGGTCAGCGTCGCGGTGGCGCCCGGCGCGCGGCTGACCATCTCGTCGGTGATGCCGGTCAGCTCGGTGATGTCCGGCGGGATGGGGCTGGGCGGCCGGATCAGGCTGGCGAACTCGCCGGTGAGAAGGCCGCCGCTCAGCCGGACGGCGCCGATCTCGGTGATGGTCGCCTGGTCCGCTAGCCAGCCGGTCGTCTCGACATCGACCACCACGAGGTCGACGGCGGCCAGGGATCCGGTCATGAGGCCACGGTAGGACCGGGTGCCGACAATTTCCGGTTAAGGCACGCCTATGCGGGGCCGGCCCCGGCGCGAACGCGCCGGACACGCGACGGGAATGCGCGAAGTGGTGGAATCCACCCTGTGAGATTCGCTAATGTCATGCGACGAGCGGCGGAACGAAAAAGGAGCGTGTCACGAAGGTGCAGGCGGCGCCAGCGATTCGCAGGATCGTAAGGCGACGAGTCGCGATCGTGACCGCCCCGGTGTTCCTGGGTGGATTGCTGCTGGGAATCACCGGCAGCGCCGGGGCGGCGCCGATGCCGACAGTCACTCAGGTGGTGCACCGGATCGATCAGCTGGATACCCAGCTCAACCGGCTGGACCAGCAGTACGACCAGGTGCAGCAGGAGATCAGCTCGACGCGCGCTCAGCTCAAGGTCGTCAACGCCGAGGTACTCGCCAACTCCGCGAAGTTCAGGCAGATGCAGGCCGAGGTCGAGAGGATCGCGATCACCGCGTACGAGGACGGCGGCGTGAACACCCCGATCGCGCTGCTGACCTCCGGTAACCCTCAGCAGATCCTGAACAAGTCGTCGATCCTGCTCGAGCTGACGGACAACAACGATGATCAGATAGGCCAGTTCCTGGCCGCGGCCCGGCAGCTGACCCAGACTGAGGAGCTCGCCAGCCGGACGGATGTCGCCATCAAGCAGCTGGCGGCGAGCCTCAGCACGCGCAAGAAGAACCTGGAAAAGATGAGCAGCCAGGAAGAGGCGCTGCTGGCACAGCTCTCGCCTAACGAGGCGGCAGGCCTCGGCCCAGGGGACGGCGCGACTCAGGCGACGGACCCGCTCCCGGACAAGACCGAAGCTGAAAAGGCGGTCGCCTACGCCTACGATCAGCTCGGCTGCGAGTACGTCTACGGCGGCACGGGCCCGTGCGACCTCGGTTTCGACTGTTCCGGGCTCACCATGGAGTCCTGGGCCGCCGCGGGTGTCTCGATCCCGCGTACCAGTTACGAGCAGTGGGACGACCTGCCGCACGTGAGCCTCAGCGATCTTCAGCCGGGCGACATCCTCGTCTTCCTTGACGCCGGCCACGTCGGCATCTACGTGGGAGACAACAAGCTGATCGACGCGCCGCAGACAGGGCAAGTCGTGCAGCTCGTCGATTTCACGGGCTGGTACCGGGAGAACGTCGACGGCGCGGTAGTGCCCTGACGGCCCGATCGGGCTGAGACCTGGCGTACCCTGGCGGCCTGCCCGCCAGGGTAGGGGCTGCTGGGGAGCCTATGAGCAAGGTGCTGATCGTCACGAACGACTTCCCGCCGCGTCGCGGCGGGATCCAGTCGTTCGTGCACGCCCTGGCGCTCAGGCTGCCGGCCGATGGCGTGGTGGTCTACGCCCCCGCCTGGGACGGCGCTGCCGAGTTCGACGCCAGGCAGCCGTTCCCCGTCATCCGGCACCCTGGCTCGCTGATGCTGCCGGTGCCTTCGGTGAGCGACCGCGCCTGCGCGCTGCTGGCCGCGCACGGCTGCGACAGCGTCATCTTCGGCGCCGCGGCACCACTCGGGCTGCTGGCGCCGAAGCTGCGCAGGGCGGGCGCGCAGCGGATCGTGGGCCTGACGCACGGCCATGAGGCCGGCTGGGCCGCGCTGCCGGGCGCCAGTTCGCTGCTGCGCCGGATCGGTGACGAGGTCGACGTGCTGACCTACCTGGCCGAGTACTTCAGGGTCCGGCTGGCCCGCGCGCTCTCAGACCAGGCGTCGGAGCGCATGGTGCGGCTGACACCGGGAGTGGACCCGGCTGTTTTCAGGCCGGGCGCCGGCGGCGCGCTGGTGCGGGAGCGCCTCCGCATCGCCGCGGACCGGCAGGTCGTCGTGTGCGTGTCCCGGATGGTGCCGCGCAAGGGTCAGGACACGCTGATCAAGGCGTGGCCGCAGGTGCTCGCCAGGTCGGCTGGCGACCCGCTGCTGCTGCTCGTGGGCGACGGCCCGTACCGGCCGGCCCTACAGCGCCTCGCGGCCGCTTCCTGCCCGGCCCGCTCGGTGCTTTTCACCGGCCCGGTCGGCTGGGAGGAGCTGCCGGCGCACTACGACTGTGCCAACGTCTTCGCCATGCCGTGCCGGACCCGGCGGGCCGGGCTTGACGTGGAGGGCCTCGGCATCGTGTACCTGGAGGCCTCGGCCACCGGGCTGCCGGTCGTCGGTGGCGACTCCGGGGGTGCGCCCGACGCGGTGCTTGACGGCGAGACCGGGTATGTCGTCCCGGGCCGCGGCGTGCCGGCGGTCACGAGCCGGCTTGCGGAGCTGCTGGCCGACCCGGCGGGCGCGGCGGCCATGGGCGAGAAGGGCAGGTCGTTCGTGGAGCGGGAGTGGACCTGGGACCTGGTCGCCGGCCGGCTGCAGCAGATCCTGGCCGGCTAGACACCAGCTAGCTCGCGTAGAGCTCGTCGATCTCGGCGGCGAAAGCCTTCGCCACCTCGGCCCGCCGGACCTTCAGCGACGGCGTGAGGTAGCCGTTTTCTGTGGTGAAGTCCTCCGTCAGCAGGCGGAACTTGCGTATGGACTCGGCTCTCGAGACGGCCTGGTTCGCGTCGTCGACGGCGGCCTGGATGTCGGCGATCAGCTCAGGGTCGGACACCAGGTCGGCGACCGTGGCCTGCTCCGGCTTCCCGTGCTGCCGCTTCCAGTGCTCCAGCGCCTCGGCGTCGAGGGTGATCAGGCAGGCGACGAACGGGCGCCGGTCGCCCACCACCATGCACTGGCTGATCAGCGGGTGAGCGCGCAG
>JASIGS010000499.1 GCA_030052355.1 Streptosporangiaceae bacterium
TTGATGTGCTGCCCGGTCGGGATCAGTACCTTGCCGCCGAGGTGGCCGCACTTCTTCTCCGAAGCAAGCTGGTCTTCCCAGTGCACGCCGGCCGCGCCGGCGGCGATCATCGACTTCATCAGCTCAAAGGCATTCAGCACGCCGCCAAACCCGGCCTCAGCGTCGGCAACAATCGGTGCCAGCCAGTACGGAGCGCCCTCGTTCTGCGACTCGGCCCAGGTGATCTGGTCGGCGCGCAGCAGCGCGTTGTTGATCCTGCGCACGACCGCGGGAACGGAGTTCGCCGGGTACAGGCTCTGGTCCGGGTAGGTCTGGCCGGCCAGGTTCGCGTCCGCCGCGACCTGCCAGCCGGACAGGTAGATGGCCTTGAGGCCGGCCTTCACCTGCTGCACGGCCTGGTTGCCGGTCATCGCGCCGAGCGAGTTCACGTAGTCCTGCGAGTGCAGCAGCGACCACAGCCGCTGCGCACCGAGCCGGGCCAGCGTGTGCTCCTCCTGTACGGAGCCACGCAACTTGACTACATCCGCAGCACTGTACGTGCGCTCGATGCCAGACCAGCGCGGATCTGTCGCCCACTGCTGGTGCAACGCGGCTGCCTGGTCATCGAAGCTGGCGGTCCGCTGGCCCGGAATCGGGCCGCCGTTAGCCTGAGCGTGGTTAGAGCCGTTGTGAGTGTCCTCGAGGCGACGATTGGTCACGGTAACCCTCCTGGATGGGTCGTCCCCGGGTGATGAACCGAGCGTGCATGCCCGGTCAGCAGATAGCTAGGGTCCAAGGTCCTAAAGATTGCGTGAACTTCTGCTAGAGTGAAGAAGTGAGAACTTTCGCTGGAGAAGAATCTCAAACTTTGCCGGATTCCGGCCTGGATCTGGGCATGTTCGGCCAGCGGCTCCGACACCTGCGCCGTGCTCGCAAGATGACCCTGGCCGAGCTGGGGGAGAAGGTCGGCCGGGCGCCCTCTGTGCTGTCCCTGCTGGAGAACGGCCGCCGCGAGCCCAAGCTGTCGCTGATCGAGTCGCTGGCCTCGGCGCTGTCGGTGCCGACGAGCGAGCTGATGCGCAAGCAGCCGCCGAGCCGCCGGGCTCAGCTCGAGATCGCGCTGGCCGAGGCGCAGCGGGACCCCGCCTATGCCGAACTCGGGCTGGCACCCCTGCGGGTGGGCGCGCGCGTGCCCAGCGACGTGCTCGAGCACCTGGTCGCGCTGCACGACGAGCTCAGGCGGCAGCGGACCAAGCCGACCGCGACCCCGGAGGAAGCCAGGGCGGCGAACGCGGACCTGCGCGCGATGATGAGCGAGCGGGGGAACTACTTCCCGGAGATCGAGGCCGCCGCGGCGGAGGCGCTGGCGCCGGTCGGCTACACCGGCGGCGCGCTGTCCCAGGGCATGCTGCTCGCCGTCGTGAACCACCACGGGTTCTCGGTGCGGTACGTTCAGGACCTGCCGCGCTCCACGCGGTCGGTCACCGACTTGCACAACCGGCGCATCTACCTCCGCCAGGAGTCGCTGGGCATGCACACCCCGCGCGCCGTGCTGCTGCAGACGCTCGGTCACTTCGTGCTCGGCCACGCCGTGCCTTCCGACTTCGGCGAGTTCCTCCGCCAGCGGGTCGAGGCCAACTACTTCGCCGCGGCCGTGCTGGTGCCCGAGAACGCGGCGGCGGCATTCCTCCAGAGCGCCAAGCACGCGCGTGACATCGCGGTGGAAGACCTGCGGGACGTGTTCTCGGTTTCCTACGAGATGGCCGCGCACCGGTTCACCAACCTGGCGACCCACCACCTCGACATGCCCTGCCACTTCGTCAAGAACGACGAGGGCGGCATCATCTACAAGGCATACGAGAACGACGGCGTCGTGTTCCCGGCCGACCCGACCGGCGCGATCGAGGGCCAGCGGATGTGCCGCAGCTGGGCTGGCCGCCAGGTGTTCGCCGCTGACGACCCGTTCAGCCCGTACTTCCAGTACTCCGACACGCCATCCGGCACGTACCTGTGTACCGCCCTTGTCGATCCGGGAAGGGAACGTGGGTTCGCCGTCACGCTCGGCGTCAGGTATGAGGACTCGCGCTGGTTCCGTGGCCGGGACACCATAGTGCGGATGAAGTCGACCTGCCCGGCGCCAGAGTGCTGCCAGCGGCCGCCAGCGGGGCTGGCGGCCCGCTGGGAGGGCCTGGCCTGGCCGTCAGCCCGGGCGCACTCGCACGTGCTCCTCGCGCTGCCGTCCGGCAGCTTCCCCGGCGTGGACGAGTCGGACGTGTTCGAGTTCCTGGACCGGCACGGCGCCGGCTGATCAGGCCTTGATCCGGTCGCCGCTGTCCAGGGCTGCCAGCCGCGTGCTGACCTCGTCGGCCTCGGGGGCGCCGACCTCGCGGTACAGCGCCTGTGCCTGCTGCCAGTGGTGGCGAGCCCGGTCATGCTCGCCAGCGGAGTGGTGGCTTTCGGCGAGGTCGCGGTGCACCGTCGCCTGCTGGTACGTGTTGCCGGTCTCGGCGGCTAGCCGGAGCGCCGCCGCCAGCTCGTCGCGGGCGGCGGCTGGCTGGCCGGTCGCGTGCAGGACCTCGGCCATGCTGCGCAGCGTCAAGATCTCGCCGTACTGGTAGCCCGCCTGCCGGTGCAGCTCGAGTGCCTGCTGCAGATAACTGCGTGCCGACGGGTAGTCGCCCTCGCGGCTGCTGACTTCGCCGAGATTGTAGAGCTCGTTAGCCACGCACGCGTGATTGCCGAGGCGGCGGTAGATGGTGAGGGCCTGCCCGAAAAAGCCGGCGGCCTGCGTCAGGTGGCCGCGGCGGAAGTTGAGGTCTCCGATCGAGGTCAGTGCGTCAGCTTCGCCACTCTCGAAGTTGGCTTCGCGGAGCACCGACAGGGCACGCTGCAGGTGCTCCTCGGCTTGGTCGTAGGAGCCGAGCTTGACCTCTGAGCTGGCCAGCCGCGAAAGCGCGCGCGCCGCGCCGAGGCTGTTTCCGGCGTCCTCGTAGGCGGCAATGGCTTGCCGGAAGTAGCTGGCCGCTGACCAGTGGTTGTGCAGCTCGGCCTCGGCGATGCCGAGGTTTCCAAGGGCCCGGGCCTGGCCGGCGTGGTGGCCGGACAAGCGGTAGCGTTCCAGCGCGGCCCGGTAGTTGTCGGCCGCGTCGCCGAAGCGACCTCTCATCACGCCGATCGTGCCGAGGCCGTTCAGCGCGTCGGCTTGCGCGACCAGGTCGCCGGACCGGCGGGCGGCGTGCAGCTCGTGACTGTAGATGGTGTGCGCCTCAGGCAGGTGGCTGCCGTTCATCAAGTAGCGGAACAGCATGTCGGCCAAGCGGATGGCGTGCTCGGGCCAGCCGTTGCCGGTGCAGTGCACGGCCATGGCGACGAGGTTCGCCCGCTCGCCGTCCAGCCACGCGTGCGCGTCAGCCTCCCCGGGCATGACCGGCACGGCTGCAGCGGATGGCGGGACGCGCGGCCGCACCTGGGCTTCGGCTGGGTACAGGACGTCCATGGCGGCAGCCGCCGCGGCCAGGTAGTAGTCGAACAGGCGGGTCAGGGCCTGCTGGCACGGGTCGTCGGGGTCGCAGGCGGTCGCCTGCTCGCGGGCATAAGCGCGCAGCAGGTCGTGCATGGCGTACCGGCCCGGCGATGTTGGCTGGAGCAAGTGAGCACGGGCCAGGGCGTCCAGCGCCTGGCGAGTCGGCGGGAGCGTGCTGCCGGTGAGCGCGGTGGCGGCGCAGGCGTCGAAGTCGGCGCCAGGGTGCAGGCTGACCAGCCGGAACAATCTCGCAGTCCCGTCGTCGAGGCTGAGGTATGACCAGGAGAAAACCGATCGCACGGAGGTGCGCGGGTCGCCGCCCGCATCGAGCAGGTCCAGTCGGTGCTGCTGGTCGCCGAGTTCGCTGACGAGGCTGGCGAGCGGGACGTCCGGGCGGGCTGCGGCGAGCTCAGCGGCGATTCGCAGCGCGAGCGGCAGCCGTGCGCACTGCCTGGCTAGCGTGACGGCCGCGTCCGGTTCGATGTCAACCCGGGCGCCGGTCAGCTCGCGCAGCAGCGCGACCGCGTCGGCGACGGGGAGCAGGTCGAGGTCGAGGCGATGGGCGCCGTCACGAGCGACGAGCCCGGCGAGGGAATCGCGGCTGGTGACCAGCACAGCGCAGCCGGGGTGGCCAGGCAGCATCGGCCGCACCTGCGCCACGGTCGCGGCGTTGTCGAGCAGGACCAGGACCCGCTTGCCGGCCAGCAGGCTCCGGTACCGGGATGCGCGCTCTGACTCTTCCGGCGGGATGTCCTGGCCAGGCACGCCGAGCGAGCGCAGGAACGCGGCGAGCGCGTCGGTGGCGGACGTCGGCTGGTCGGGGTCGTAGCCGCGCAAGTTGACGTAGAGCTGCCCGTCGGGGAACTGTGCCGCAGCGTGGTGTGCCCAGTGGACCGCCAGCGCGGTCTTGCCGACCCCGGCGGTTCCCGACAACGCGGAGATCACCGCGGCAGCGGGCTTGGGCCCGACGGACGCGGCGGGCGAGCCGAGCAGGAGCCGGTCGAGTTCGGCCAGTTCGGCGGCGCGGCCAGTGAACGCGGCCACGTCGCCCGGTAGTTCCCGCGGCACCGGCGCGGCTGGCAGCGGCGTGGCTGGCGCGGGCACGGGTGGCAGCGGCGCGGCTGGCAGCGGCGTGGCTGGCAGCGGCCCGGTCGCGCCGGCCGTGGGCGGGTTGAGTGCCGGGTCTGCGGTCAGGATCTGCTGCCTCAGGTGCTGCAGTTCGGATCCGGGCTCGGCGCCGAGCTCATGTACCAGGATCTCGCCGGCGTGCTGATAGGCGGCCAGTGCCTCGGCTTGCCGTCCGTCCCGGTACAGCGCCAGCATCAGCAGTGCGTGCACGCGCTCACGCAGCGGATTCTGGGCGGCCAGCTGGCGCAGCTCGCCGATCACTTCGCCGTGCCGGTCCAGGTGAAGGTCGGCGTCGATCCGGGTCTCCAGGGCCTGCAGGCGCAGTTCGGCCAGCCGCGGTGCGTCCTTGCTGGTCAGCAGGTCCGAGCCGACGTCGGCTAGCGGCTCACCCTGCCACATCGCCAGCGCCGCGACCGCCCCATCGGCCGCCTCCGGCCAACGGCTGTCCCTGACCGCGGTCGCGGCGTCGCGCAGCATGCCTTCGAACCGGTCCAGATCCAGTTCGCCGGGTTCAACCCTGAGCCGGTAGCCCCGAGGCTGGGTGGTGATCCGTGCCCCGCCGGGGCCGAGGGCCTTGCGCAGCCGCATCACGTAGTTCTGCACCCCGGTGCGCGCCGCCGATGGCAGGTTCTCGCCCCACAGCGCCTCAGCCAGATCGTCCACCGTCACGACGCGATTGGCGTGCAGCAGCAGCACAGCCAGCACGGCCCGGTGCTTGGCCGCCGGAATGGGCACCAGCGCGCCGTCGATCCGCACCGTCAAAGGACCGAGCAAGCTGAATTCTGCGCTTACCGCCATGGCGTGCCGGCGCGTATGACTAAGGGGCCGAGCAGTAAGGACTCCGCTCTCATCGGCTTAGCTCACCGCCGTCCCGAGGCACGCTAGCGATGATCAAACTTTAGCGGAACCTTAACGACGCCACCAAAACTCGAACTACCCGCAACGGCGCAGGTATTTCGCACCGCAATACCATCCAGAAAGGATGACAATGACCTCGCGTCCGGTTTCCGGCGTGGCCGTCACGGTCACTCACGCCAATCCGTTGCACCCCCACGATGCCGCGCTCATCCGCACCGCGCTCGGCCAGGCAGACCCGGTCACAGACGCGATCGCCCATCACATCGCAGAGACCGGCAGCGTCTACCTTGAACTGCCCGACGGCCGCCTGACAGTCGTGCTCGACCTGGACGGCAAGTGGATACCGCGCGCCCGCGACGAGGGGATCCGCGCCTGAGACCGGTCACCCTCAGCCGAACCGCGGCGGGCGCTTCTCGCGCAGCGAGGCCAGCCCCTCCCTGATGTCCTCGCCCATGAACGTGAGCATCTCGTAGGCCGCCGAGGAGTCGAATATCGGCCCTGCCGTGCGCAGCCAGCCGTTCAGCGCGCGCTTGGTCAGCCGGATGGCAAGCTGCGGGCCGGTCGCGAGGTGGTCGGCGACCCGCAGCGCCTCGGGCAGCACCTGGTCGGGCGGCAGCGACTTGGACACCAGCCCGATACGCTCGGCTTCCTCGCCCGTGACCATCTCGCCGGTCAGCAGGTAGTACTTCGCCCTGGCCATGCCGCACAGCAGCGGCCAGATGATCGCAGCGTGGTCGCCGGCCGCGACACCGAGCCGGACGTGGCCGTCGCCGAGGCGCGCGTCGCTCGCGCAGATGCTGATGTCGGCGAGCAGCGCGACGACCAGCCCGGCACCGACCGCCACGCCGTTGATGGCCGACACGACGGGCTTGGCGCAGCCGGCCAGGTTGTACACGAGGTCGCTCATCTCCGCGAGCATCCCGGTGACGCGGTCGTAGTCCCCGATCTGCCGCTCCACCATCGCCAG
>JASIGS010000064.1 GCA_030052355.1 Streptosporangiaceae bacterium
CTTTCAGTCGTCGCCGAGGGATTCGGCATGCGGGTCGTGTTCTACGACACCGCCGACAAGCTCGCGCTCGGGAACGCGCGCCGCTGCGTGAGCCTGGACGACCTCCTCGAGGTATCCGACGTCGTGAGCCTGCACGTGGACGGCCGTCCCTCGAACAGCTCGCTGTTCGGAGACAAGGAGTTCAGCCGGATGCGGCCGGGCGCGCTGTTCCTGAACCTGTGCAGGGGCTTCGTGGTCGACCACGAGGCACTGCGCCATCATCTGCTCTCCGGGCACATCGCCGGCGCAGCGATCGACGTCTTCCCCGAAGAGCCCAAGTCGGCCGGCGAGGAGTTCACCTCGGCGCTGCGCGGGCTGCCCAACGTGATACTCAGCCCGCACATCGGCGGCTCGACCGAAGAAGCGCAAGCCGACATCGGTGCGTTCGTCGGCAACAAACTGGCCGACTTCCTCAACGAGGGCGCCACCGCGCTGTCGGTCAACCTGCCGCAGGTGGCGCTGCCGCCGACCACAGGCTCGCACCGGCTGGCCCACATTCACAGCAACGTGCCTGGCGTCATGGCGGAGGTGGACTCGGTGCTCGCCGGGCACGGCGTCAACGTCGAGGCCCAGCTGCTGGGCACGCGCGGTGACCTCGGCTACGTCCTCACCGACATCGGCGTCGATTACCCGGACGAGGTCGTTGGGCAGCTGCGGGAGATGGGGCCGACTGTCCGGCTGCGGGTTCTGTCTTGACGTTCGAGGCAGCCCTCCGGTCGGCTGTCGGACCCGAGCACGTCCTGCTGGATCCTGACGTGCGCGCCACGTACGAGACGGACTGGACGGGCCGCTTCGGCGGCGAGTCGCGCGCCGTCGTGCGGCCCGGGACCACCGCCGAGGTCGCGCTCGTCCTGCAGGAGTGCGCGAGCGCGCGGGTTCCGGTGGTCGTACAGGGCGGGAACACCGGCCTGGTGGGTGGCGGCGTCCCCGCCGCCGGGCCGGCCGGCAACCCGCCGGTTGTGCTGGTGACGACGCGGCTTACCGAGCTGGGCGACGTCTTTGTGCCCGCCCGTCAGGTCACGGTCGGCGCGGGGGTAACGCTGGCGACCCTGACCGCGCACGCGCGCAGGGCAGGCCTGGACTTCGGGGTCGACCTCGCGGCCCGTGACTCGGCCACGGTGGGCGGCATGGTCGCGACCAACGCCGGGGGCATCAGGGTGCTGAAGTACGGCAGCATGCGCGAGCAGGTCGCCGGTGCCGAGGCGGTGCTCATCGACGGGCGGATCGTGTCCCGGCTGGACGGCCTCGCCAAGGACAGCACCGGCTACGACATCGGGCACCTGCTGGCGGGTTCAGAAGGCACCCTCGCGGTGCTGACCAGGCTGCGCCTGCGGCTGGTTCCGGCTGAGCGCGAGCGTGCGGTCGCCGTTGTCGCGGTCGCCGGGACCGCCGACGCCGTCGACATGCTGGCGGCGCTGCGGGCGCGGCTGCCCGGCTTGTGCGCGGCCGAGCTGATGTTCCCGGCCGGCCTCGCCCTCGTCGCCGGCCACCTCGGCGTGCGGCCGCCGCTCGAGGGAACGGGCGGTGCGTACGTACTGGTCGAGGCAGCTGGCCGGGTCAGTCCGCTGGACGACCTGCTCGGCGCGCTCGAGGCCTGCCCTCAGGTGCTCGACGCCACGGTCGCGGCGTCGGCGACCGACCGGGCGCAACTGTGGGCGCTGCGCGAAGCGCACACCGAGGCAATAAACACGCTCGGCGTGCCGGTCAAGCTGGACGTATCGGTGCCCATGGACCGGCTGGCGCGGCTCGCCAGCCTGCTGCCTGACGCGGTTGCCGCAGCCGCGCCCGGTGCCGGTCTGGTCATGTTCGGTCACCTGGCAGAAGCGAACCTGCATGTCAACGTCCTGTCGGCCAGCGACGCTGAGGAGGTCACCGCGGCGGTCTTGTCGCTGGTAGCCAGCCTCGGCGGCTCGATCAGCTCCGAACACGGCGTCGGTCGTGCCAAGGCTCAGTGGCTCGGGCTATCGAGGAGCCAGGCCGAGATCGACCTCATGCGGTCGGTCAAGGCGGCGTTCGACCCGATGGGCTTGCTCAACCCCGGTGTCCTGTGGCCCGCGGGCCGCGCAGTTGAGAAGGTTGCCCCGTGACCGCAGCCGGAGTTGCCCGATGAGCACGACCGTGCTCGACCACGTCGCCGTCGCGACGCGCACGCTCACCGACGGCTGGGAGCTGTTCGGCGGCCTGCTCGGCGGCAGCTGGGCCTACGGCGGTGACAGCCCCGGCTACTGGTGGGGCCAGCTGGAGTTCAGCGCCGGGCCGAAGGTTGAGTTGCTCACCCCGACGGGCGGGCCTGACGGCACGTTCCTCGAGAGATACCTGACGTCGCACGGGCCGGGGCCGCACCACTTCAACTTCGCCGTCACCGACATCAGCCGGACGCTGGCGGACGTGCGAGCTGAAGGCATCGAGCCGGTCGGCGTCAGTCTCGCGAGCGCCACCTGGAAAGAGGCGTTCCTGCACCCGCGGGACGCCTACGGCATCGTCGTGCAGGTCGCCCAGCAGTCCGGCCCGCCGCCAGAGCTCGCGCCGCCGGCCGGGCTGCCAGCCGCAGGGCCGACGTCCGAACTCGCGGTGATCGGGCACCGCGTGGACGACATCGAGGGCGCGATCCGGCTGTTCGGGGACGTGCTCGGCGGCGAGGTGATCACGCGTGGTGCCGCAGACGGCGTGCCGCTGGCGGAGCTGGGCTGGCCGAACGGTGCGCGCATTCGGCTGCTGCAGACCGCCGCTGCGGCGACGCGTTCCTCGCGTACCAGCGGCGGGCTCGCCTACCTGAACTTCGTGCGGCCCGCCCCCGCGTTCGGGCCAGACGAGCTCAGCCGGGCCGGCGACCTGGCGAAGCGCCTCGGGCTGCCGCTAGACCTGACCGGCTGATCCCGGCGCCGCCGAGCGCACCCGGGACCTTGCCTTTTGCCAGCAGCTGGATAGTGGTTGTAATAGCCATGAGGCGGCAACCAACGGGAGGGTCGGCATGACCGGTGACGACCAGGACATCCGGCAGGCTGGCGCGCCCGCTAACGAGGCAGGCGGCCTGCCGTTTGTCGACTTCCGGACGCAGCCGTCCCGGTACCGGCACTGGCGGCTTTCCTGCGACGGCCAGGTCGCGACGCTGACCATGGACGTGGACGAGACAGCGGGCCTGGTGCCCGGGTACGAGCTGAAGCTCAACTCCTACGACCTCGGCGTCGACATCGAGCTGTATGACGCCGTCCAGCGGCTCCGGTTCGAGCACCCGGAAGTCCGCGCAGTGGTGCTGACCAGCGGCAAGGAGAAGGTGTTCTCGGCGGGCGCGAACATCCGGATGCTGGCTGCCTCGGCGCACCCGTGGAAGGTGAACTTCTGCAAGTTCACCAACGAGACGCGCCTTGCGATCGAGGACGCCACCGCGTGCTCTGGCCAGACGTGGCTGGCTGCGGTCAACGGGACGGCCTCCGGCGGGGGATACGAGCTGGCCCTGGCCTGCGAGCACATCATGCTCGTCGACGACCGCTCGTCGGTGGTGTCGCTCCCCGAGCTCCCGCTGCTCGGCGTGCTGCCCGGGACCGGCGGGCTGACCCGGCTGACGGACAAGCGGGACGTCCGGCGGGACCTGGCCGACTACGTCGCCACGAAGGCCGAGGGGGTCGGCGGCAAGCGCGCGGCGGCGTGGCGGCTCGTGGACGAGGTCGTCCCGCGGGCCGGGTGGCAGCAGGCTGTCGCCGATCGCGCCGTCGAGCTGGCCGGGCGGGCGCCGCAGCGGAGCGGCGCTCGCGGCGTCGAGCTGGCGCCGCTGCCGAAGACCCGCGCCGCCGACGCCATCTCCTACGGCTACGTGACCGCGCGCCTTGACCGCCGCAGGGGGGTGGCGGAGATTACAGTGGCTGGCCCGGGCGAGGACGCGCCGGCCGACGTCGCCGCTGTGTATACGGAGGGAACGACTTTCTGGCCCCTGGCGGTGACCAGGGAACTGGACGACCTGATCCTGGACCTGCGGACGAACGAGCTGGACCTGGGTACGTGGGTGATCCGCACGCAGGGCGATGCGGACCGGGTGCTCGGTTACGACCGGCTGCTGCTCAGCCACTCCGGCGACTGGCTGGTGAACGAGATCGTCCTCTACCTCAAGCGCACGCTGAAGCGGCTCGACGTGACCAGCCGCAGCATCATCGCCCTGGTCGAGCCGGGAAGCTGCTTCGCCGGCTCGCTGCTCGAGCTGGCCCTGGCGGCCGACCGGGCCTACATGCTGTCCGGCGTCTTCGAGGACAGTGACCCGGACGCCGATCCGGCGGCGATCACGGTCGGTGAGATGAACCTGGGCCCGCTGCCGATGGG
>JASIGS010000500.1 GCA_030052355.1 Streptosporangiaceae bacterium
ATAGCGGAACGCCCTGCGCATGACCGGCGTGCTGAACGGGTTCGGCGAGAGCAGCAAGTCCCACTTGGCCACGTCGGCGGCGAGGTGATCGAGATACCTGGTGCCGCTGGTGAACTGCGGCAGCGGCACGTCGAAGCCGATCTTCTTCAGCACCGTGCCGTGCCAGGTCTGCACGTAGACCTGGCCGGGCCGCTTGCCGAATCGGGCAGGCATGTCGTCGTTCGAGATCACGTACTTCGACCTGGCGAGCGCGTCCCAGTAGTCGGGCGTGCCGTCCAGCACGGCCGTGCCACCGTCGGGCACCGGCACCGACCAGTCGCTGACCACCCAGACGTGCTCCCGGGCGTCGCCGCGGCGGCGCAGCTCGGTCGCTATGCCGAGCGGGTTGTCGCTGCACTGCTTGCCGGCGAAGCTGATGAACACCACGCTGTCCCTCGCCGGCAGCCGCTGCCGGAGCGGGTAGTACACGTCCCGCACCGCCTTGCGGCGCAGCCTGCCCCGGTCAGCCGGGCCGAGCACCGGACCGGCAGTCAGCACCGGATTGCCGTGCCCGGTGGTACGCAGCGCGTAGCTCTTCCTGCCGATCACCCTCGTGTCCGTGCCGGACGCCAGCTCGTAGACCGGCGCGTCGCCGGCGCCGTCCTGAGCACCCGCGGGCCGCAGCAGCAGCTGCCAGGTGCCGTCGCGCAGCGGGCCGGTGCGCCCGAACGACGGCATCGCCGCCACCGGGATGTCGACGCTGAACCTGTCGCCGTCGCAGCGAGCGGCGAGGACGTGCACGTCGGCCGAGCCCTGCCTGGCCAGCACCGCCTCGCAGCCCCGGCCTGCGGCTCCGAAGTAGCTGCCGCGTAGCGTCAGCACGCCGTCCGCCGACCACGAGTGCTCCGACACCACCGGCCGGAGCGGCCGGCACACGAGTGCCGCGTCGCCGTCAGCCGCCGCCTCGACCGCGACCTCCTGCCCGCCGACCTGGTACCGGAAGCCTCTTCCAGGAGGGAACGCCACCCGGACCGGGCGACCGCTACTGGGCACGACGCACAGCCGCCACTCAGGCGGGCTGCCGGAGCGCAGCAACTCGGCAGGCACCGCGGCGCGTAGCCGCACGCCGGACTCCGGCAGTGCGGAAACCGTCGTGGCCAGCGGCCGGGGTGTCGCGTCGCCTGCAGGGCTGATGAGTCCAAGCGCAGGCGGCTCCTGGCCAGATCCGTGCTGACCGGGGGGACGACCCTCCGAAACCCCCGGCAAGGGCCTGAAGTCCGCCTCGACGACGAGTTCGTCCCCGGCAAGCTCGCAGCCGCGCAGCTCGGCCGGGGTCCTGCTGACCTGGACGTGCAGGCGGAGCCCGGCCCACCGGGCACCGAGCCTGACCCCCGGCGCGACCTGGCCTGCTGCCGGATGCTCAGACCCTGGCACCGGCGAGTGCACCCGGACCGCACGCCAGGTGGTCCGGCCACGGACGAGCAGGAAGGCGTCCCAGTCGCCGGTCAGCCAGCGGCCCGCCACGTTGAACCACTTCGGGCTGATGACGCAGCGGAAGCCTGCCCAGTCGTAGTGGTACCGGTCCTGGCCGGACTGGGCGTTGGCCTCGAGGTTCCGGACCGACGTGACCGGCACGACGATCGGCGGCCTGCCCTTGGTCAGCGGGCGCAGGACCATGATCTTCGTGGTGTACCGGCGCTCGCCGACGTCGACAGACGGCACGTAGGCGAACCCGGAGATGACCAGGCTGCCGCCCTCAAACCCGACGTGCTGCACCCCGATCACGGGGTCTAGCTCGCGCCAGCCGACCTTGTAGACGCTGGCCGGGACGCGCAGGCTGGCGTCGTTCCTGAATGGAAGGTCCGCGCGGAACCTGCCGCGCTCCTTCACCACGGGCACCCGGGCCATGGGCGTGGCGCTCAGGTAGCGGGAGTACTCAAGCAGCTGGGCCGGCATCTTGCTCGCGACCAGGTGGTAGGCCAGCCTGTGGGTGGACGGCAGGCTGCGCAGCACGCCGGGATCGACCTGGCTCAGGTACCTGCCGGTGAGCTCGACGAACTCGGCCAGGTACTCGTCGCTGGTGCGGCTCAGGTCCGGCACGTACAGCCACAGGTCGTTGAACAGGGCCTTGCGCTGGTGCTCGCCGACCAGCCTGGCCGGCTGCTGCTCGCGCAGGAACGCGTCGATCGCGAGCAGGGCGGTGATCCGGTCCCTGAAGTTCTGGATGCTGGCGCGGGACTGCGTGATCGACCGGCCGCCCTCCCGCTCCCGCCAGTAGTAGATGGTGTCTGGAATGGTGTCGACGGCCCTGGCCAGCACGTGGGCCTTGGTCATGAGCTGGAGGTCCTCCCAGACCATGCCCTCCGGGAACTCCAGCCCGTGCGCATCCCAGAACGACTTGCGGAACATCTTGTTCCACACCGAGACGTCGAAGAACAGGCTCTCGTTCCGGCTGATGTGGGTGCCGGTCAGCCGGGCCTTGACCGCGCGGGCGTGCATCGGGGACGGCGTCAGCCCGCCGGGCCCGAGCCTGAGCACCCCGCCGGACACCAGGTCAGACCCTGACTTCTCCAGCACGGCGAGCATGCGCTCGAGCGACTGCGGTGGCAGCACGTCGTCGGAGTCAACGAAGGCCAGAAACTCGCCGCTCGCCCGCCGGACGCCCTGATTGCGGGCGTAGCCGGGTCCCCCGTTCTGAACCTGTACCAGCGTGAACCGCGGGTCAGCCGCCGCCTGGTCGGCCGCGACCTTGGCGCTGCCGTCGGCCGAGCCGTCGTCGACCATGATGACCTCGAAGTCGGCGAACGACTGGGCAGCTATCGAAGCCAGGCAGTCGCCGAGCAGGTCCTCGTCGTCATGGAACGGGACGACGACGCTGATCCGAGGACCTGAAACCACGCCGCGAGCTTACTCGCCGCGCCAGTTGGGCTGCCGTTTCTCCGCGAACGCCATCGCGCCCTCCCGGGCGTCAGCGGACGCGAACACGGGGCCGATGATCTCGCCCTGCCGGCCGAACGCCGAGGCGCTGTCCCAGTCCGCCGACTCGACGATGATCCGCTTGGTGGCTGCCAGCGCGAGCGGCCCGCCCTGTGCCACCCGGCCGGCCAGGTCGCGCGCCGCCTGCAGCGCCTCGCCGGCTGCCACTATCTCGCTGACAAGGCCGGCCTGGTGCAGCCGCGCCGCGGGGAAGTGCTCGCCGGTCAGCGCGATCTCCATGGCGAGGTGGTAGGGAACGCGCTTGGGCAGCCGCAGCAGGCCGCCCGCGCCGGCCACCAGGCCGCGCCTGACCTCCGGCAGGCCGAACTTGGCCTGCTCACTCGCGACCACGAGGTCGCAGGCCAGGGCCAGCTCGAAGCCGCCGGCCAGCGCGTAGCCTTCCACGGCCGCGATGATCGGCTTGACCGGCGGCCGCTGCACGATGCCGCCGAATCCGCGGTCGGCCGCGACGGGGGCGTCCCCGGCCAGGAAGCCCTTGAGGTCCATCCCGGCGCTGAACGTGCCGCCCGCGCCGGTGAGCACGAGCACGCGGATGCCGGAGTCCGCGTCGAACTCGTCGATGGCGGCCGCTATGCCGCGCGCGACCGCGCCGTTGACCGCGTTGCGGGCCTCCGGCCGGTTGATGGTGATGACGGCGATGCCGTCACTGACCTCGGTCAGGACTGCTTCAGGCATGTGTCCTACTTCGGCTGGAAGCGGATGCCCGCGTCGAAGCGGACGACCTCGGCGTTCATGTAGTCGTTCTCGATCAGCGCCCGGACCAGGTGGGCGAACTCAGCGGCGGTGCCCATCCGCTTCGGGAACACGATCGGCGCCACCATCTTGGTCCTGAACTCCTCGGCCGCCGGGCCGGTGCCGTAGATCGGCGTGTCGATGATGCCGGGAGCGATGGTGTTCACCCTGATGCCGACGACCGACAGGTCGCGGGAGGCCGGCACGGTCATGCCGATGATCCCGCCCTTAGAGGCGGAGTACGCGAGCTGGCCGGTCTGGCCCTCGATGCCGGCCACCGACGCGGTGTTGATCACCACGCCGCGCTGGCCGTCCGCGTCGGCCGGCTCGGTCTTCGCCACGGCCGCCGCGCCGATGCTCATGAGGTTGAAGGTGCCGACCAGGTTGATGTCGATCACCTTCTGGAACGTGGCCCTGTCGTGCGGTGAGCCGTCGCGGCCGACGGTCCGCTGCGCCCAGCCGATGCCCGCGCAGTTGATCACCACGCGCAGCGGGCCGCCGGCGGACGCCGCCGTGTCGACGGCTGCCTGCACCGCGGCGGTGTCGCTGACGTCGGTGCTGACGAAGACCCCGCCGATCTCCTTCGCGAGCGCTTCGCCGCGATCGGCGTTCAGGTCAGCGATGACGACCTTGCTGCCGGCCTTGGCCAGCTCCCTGGCGGTCGCCTCGCCGAGGCCGCTCGCACCGCCGGACACGATTGAGGTGGTTCCGTTCAGTTCCATGCGGCGGAGCTTACTTGCCGGTAGCCTCCGCGTCCCGACCGGGGCCGGGTTCGCTCAGCCCGCCGTGGTCACCTTGGCCAGCGGCAGCACGAGCTGGCGGACGAAGCTGGCCGTGTCCGGCCAGGGGAATCCCGGGACCGCGATCCGCAGCGTCACGGCGCCGTGCAGCGCGACCCACACGGCGGTCGCGTCGGTCACCACGTCGGTGCTGGCCGAGACGCCGGATCGGACGCAGTTCTCCAGGCCGTCCAGCAGGGTCGCGAACGCCTCAGCGCCGAACTCCATCCGTGGTCGGCCGTCCGGTCCGATCGGGATGCGCTCGCCCGAGTCGGCCGCTCCGGCCAGCACGGCGATCCGCCGCCGCGAGAAGACGGCGTCGTAGCGGGCCGGTTGCGCCAGCCCGAACTCGACGTACGCGGTGCAGCCGGCGATGAGCCGGCCGACGGGGTCATCGCCTGCCGCGGCGAGCCCCGCCTCGATCGCCTCGAGCAGGTGGCCGAAGATCCGGACCACGACAGCCTGCAGGATCTCGTCGCGATCGGCGAAGTGGGCGTAGATCGACGGCGCGGCGATCCCTGCCTCCCTGGCTACCGCCCGGAGGGTGACCGCCTCATCGCTGCCGGTGCGGTCGATAAGCGCGAGTGCCGCGGACACGATCTCGCCGGACAGTCTGGCTCCCTCGCCGCGGGCGTTGCGCTGCCGGCGGGACGACGGCCGGTCAGCCACGGTCGCGGCGGCTGGACCGGAGTTCCTGACGGGAAAGTTCACGGTCTCACTTTACATCCGTAAGCTAAAAGATTTATGCTTCCCTTCGTAAGCTAACATATGTAAGCTTTAGGAAGCGGGAACGCCCCATGACCTCAGCAACCGCCGTCCGGCCGGCTGGCTCGCCCGCCGGACCCGCTGATGACCGCTGGCCGGCTGGCCACCCCCGTCGCAGGCAGATCCTGCTGGTGATGTGCCTGAGCCTGCTGATCGTCGTCATCGACAACACGATCCTGAACACGGCGCTCCCGACGATGGCGCGGGTGCTGCACGCCGGCACGAGCTCCCTGCAGTGGATCAACGACGCCTACACGCTGTGCTTCGCCGCGCTGCTCATCCCGGCCGGCGCCCTCGGCGACCGGTACGGCCGGCGGCTGTCCCTGCTCGCCGGGCTGAGCGTTTTCGGCGCTGGCAGCGTCTGGGCGGCCGAGTCGGGGGGCACCAGCATGCTGATAGCCGCCAGGGTGCTGATGGGCCTCGGCGCCACGTTCGTCATGCCTGCCACGCTGTCGGTGCTCAACTCGGTGTTCCCGCCCAGGGAACGGCCGCAGGCGATCGCGACCTGGTCCGCCGTGACCGGCGTCGGGATCGTCATCGGGCCGACACTCGGCGGCCTGCTGCTCACCCACTTCTGGTGGGGCAGCGTGTTCCTGATCAACGTTCCGGTCGTGGCGCTTGCCCTGGCAGGAGTGCTGGCGGTCGTGCCGGAGACGGCCGAGCCGGACGGCCGGCGGCTGGACGTCCCTGGCACCGTGCTTGTGGCCGTCGCGCTCGTCGCCATCGTCGACGCGGTCATCGAGGCGCCGTCGCACGGGTGGACCTCCGCCGTCACGCTCGGGGAGTTCGCTGCCGGGGCCGTCGCGCTCGCGGCGTTCCTGTGGTGGGAGCTGCGAACCGCCAATCCGCTGGTCGACGTCCGGGTCTTCACCTCCAGGGCATTCAGCATGGCTGCGGGGTCGGTGGCGATCGTCTTCTTCGCTCTGTTCGGCACCCTGTTCCTGCTCACCCAGTACCTGCAGCTCGTCCTCGGCTACAGCCCGCTGTCGGCGGGGCTCCGCGCCCTGCCGTTCGCCCTCTCGATGGCCGCCGTCTCCGCTGCCTCGCCGACCCTGGTCAAGCGCATCGGCCCGCGGGCAGCCATGCCGGCTGGCGTCGCCCTGATGGGTCTCGGGCTCTT
>JASIGS010000501.1 GCA_030052355.1 Streptosporangiaceae bacterium
TCACGACGTTCACCGTCACCCCGCACGGGGACGCGTCCCAGGTCAAGATCTCGTGTACCTGGACCGGCGCGAGCGGTGTCGGCGGCTTCTTCGAGCGGCTGTTCGCGCCGCCGACGATGCGCAGGATCCTGGCGGACGAACTGGAACGCCTGAACACTTACGCTCGCGAGCACGCGAGCCAGTAGCAGACAACGCGCAGTTGTCCGCGCGGTGGGGGCGCGCGGAGCGTGCTTCATCCGCAGGCTGTTACTCCGAGTTCAGTTTCTAGTCTTGCGCTGCCACTGGACATAACCCGACAATCGAGCGGCGAACGCAAAATTTCGGGGACGGGGGCACACATGAAGATTGGCTCGGTATGCGCGGCCCTTGCGGTTGTCGCGTTAGGTTTCGGCCTCACCGCACTCCCGGCCGCGCCCGCGGCGCAAGCGGCGACTCGCCCTGCCCGCGGATCTCAGCAGCCCGCCAGACCCGGTGACGCGCACCTGATCGGCGGCGTCGTTCGGCTGGCTGACGGCCGGCCCGCCAGCGGAGTGTGCGTGACGGCAACCGGACCGACGGGCACCGCGTTCGCAAGGACGGCGGCGGACGGAAGGTACGAGCTCGCCGTCAGAGCTGGCAGCTATGTGCTGGCATACCGGGACTGTCAGGCCTCCGGACGTGGCCTGCAGGCAAGCGCCGCTGCCGGTCCCGATACGGTGCGCCAGGTGCGCGCGGTGGCCTCGGCCACGGTCTTGCCGCCGGTGACGCTCCCGCAGCCGACGTCGCGCAGCAGCCTGCAAACCGCTCTCGCGGCGGCCGGGGTCAGCGTGCCGCAGGCACCGCGACGCGCTGCCGACACCCGTGCGCGTGCCGGTGAACAGGACACCCGACTGGACGGCTGGGCGGGGAGGGTGACGAGTCCGTCGGGCCGGCCGCTTGAGGGTATCTGTGTCGCGCTCATCGGCAAGGGGTACGCCGAAGGCATCGGTACAGCACGGAACGGGACGTACTACTTCAGCAGCGAAATCCCGCCGGGCTGGTACCCGATCGAGTTCACCTCCAACTGCCGCTCGTTCCCGTTCCCTACCGGCCCATGGGCTCCGGAGTGGTACCGGCACGCGTTCTCGCAGGCGGACGCCACCAAGGTGCACATCCAGGCGGGCAAGATCACCAGGAACGTCAATGCCGTCATGGTCCGGGGCGGACAGATCACCGGGACCGTGACGGGCGCCCACGGCAAACCCCTCGCCGGCATATGCGCTGCCCTGGCGACCCCTTCCGGCGTCGAAGTGGCCCAGGCGACGACCCGAGCGAACGGGACATACCGGCTCACCGGCCTCGACCCAGGCAGTTACCGGATGCTGTTCGCGCCCGGCTGCGGCGGCGGGGCCGACTACGCGCAGATCTGGTGGCCGCACGCGCAAAGCCTGAAGAAGGCGAGACCCATCACGGTCAGGCTCGGACACACCACCGAGGGCATCGACGGCCGCCTCCAGGAACTCGGCACGATCACCGGCCAGGTGCGGCTGGGAAGCAAGGCGGGCAGGCCGCTCAGCGGCATGTGCGTCAGCGCGACAGTGCCAGGCAGTTTCGATGCCGAGGGCTTGGTGTCGACAGCGCGGAACGGAACCTACGTGATCGAGGGGCTGCCAGCGGGCCGGTATCAGATCGAGGTGAACCCCGGCTGCAACAACAACGGCAACTACCTGAGCGCCACCTACCCGCGGCTTGTCAAGGTCGCCGACGGGCGCACCGTGACCGGCATCGACGTGTACCTGCAGCCCGGCGGCATCATCTCGGGCACCGTGCTGAGCGCCGCGACCGGCAAGCCCATCGGCGGCATCTGCGTCTCGGACGAGAACGGGGACTTCGGCCAGACGGCAGCCAACGGCACCTACCAGATCGACCAACTGCCGGACGAGGCGACCAGCGTGACCTTCATCGGCGGCTGCGGCAACAAGGGCAGCTACGCACCGCAGTGGTATCTCGACGAGGACAATGAGGCGACCGCCGCCACCGTCGTTGTCAAGGCAGGTCACGACACGACCGGGATCGACGCGGCGCTGCTGCCGGGCGCCACGATCACCGGCCGGGTTACCGCAACCTCGGGGAAGGGTCTTGGCGGCGTCTGCGTATCCGCCACTCCGAGCTTCGGAGAACTGGATTTCGGCGCGTATGCGGTCACCGCCGGCGACGGCGCGTACTCGATAGCCAACCTGGCGGCCGATGACTACACGATCAGCTTCTCCGGTGGTTGCTCGTCATATACACAGGACCTAGGGCAGCAGTGGTACCGCGGGCAGCCGACCGGGGCCACCGCGGACCTGGTCAGCGCCAGGGCCGGAGCAACGGTGTCCGGTATCGACGGCACCGTCGCCAAGGGCGGGTCAATCTCGGGTAAGGTCACCGATCGCGCGGGCCGGCCCGCTCCCATCGCCTGCATTTTCGCCGCCAATACACGGACCGGCTCCGCTGGCGGCGCGGGAGTGCTGAGTCTCAATCTCGGCGGCGGCGGCGGCTACGAAATCGACGGGCTAGCGCCTGGCCGGTACGTCGTGACTGCGTCTGACTGCGACTTGGGCGGCACCCTGGCCCCCGGCCGGTACAAGAGCGTCGTCACGGTTCGGGCTGGCCACAATGCTGCCGATATCAACATCGTGCTGCCCCCGGGCGGCACGATCGCCGGGATCATCCTCATCCGAGGCACCGCGAAGCCGGCCGTGGGCGTCTGCGTCACCGCCAACAACGGCAACCCGCTCACCGGCTCTGCAACCACCGTCACGGGTACCAGCGGCCGGTACAGCCTCACGGGCCTGGACGCCGGCTCCTATCGCGTGACCATCGCCACCTCAGACTGCGAGGGGGCTAGCGAGAACCTCGCCCCGGCCAGCCTCCCCGACCGGGTGCACGTCACGGCTGGCCGGGTCACCCGCCATGTCAACTGGTTCCTCGGGACCGGCGGTGCGATCTCGGGCCTGGTAACCGGACCCGGCGGACAGCTCGAGCCAGGTGTGTGCGTCGAGGCGTACGAGTCGGCTGGCGGGCAGTCACCCCTGCCGTCCACTACGACCGGGACTGACGGCAGCTACCAGCTGTCCGGGCTGGCGGCCGGCCGGTACAAGGTTTTGTTCGGTGACCCGTCGTGCAGCATCGGGCCAGCCGGGCTGGCCGAACAGTGGTACGACGGCGCGATCAGCCAGGCGGCAGCCACGACGGTCGTCGTGAAGGCCGGCCACGTGCAGGAGAACGTGAACGCGGCCCTTGGCCCCGAGGGAACCGTCACGGGCTCGGTGGCCGGGCGCGCGAACGCTCCGCTCACCGGCGTCTGCGTGAGCGCGGTACCCGTAACGAGCAACCTGAGCCCGGTGTATACGACCAGCAGAGCCGGCACCTACACGCTGACTGGCCTGCCGCCCGGCCGCTACCGGGTCGAGTTCCAGTCCGGTTGCGGCGCGACCGGCTGGGCCACGCAGTGGTGGAAGAACGTCAACTCCAGCAAGAAGGCCGCGGTGCTCAGCGTCGTGACAGGTTCCGTCATCGACGGCATCGACGCGACGATGACCGCGGTGCACGCGGCAGCCCGGCAGTGATCATCGCCGGGGCCTGGTGCCTTGCCGCCTGACAGGTGGCCGACGAGGCCGTGATAGACAGCTTGCATGGCACCTATCGAGGTATCTGCCGAGCGCGCGGTGGACGCGCCACCGGCGACCGTTTACGGCTACATCGCGGACATGAGGGAGCACCACCCGAAGTTCCTGCCGCCAGAGTTCTCGGACTTCCACGTCGAGTCCGGCGGGGTGGGAGCCGGCACGGTCGTGCGCTACAAGGTCACGGCTGGCGGGCGGACTCGCGACTACCGGATGACCGTCGCCGAGCCGGAACCCGGCAAGGTCCTCACCGAGACCGACGCGAACTCCAGTCTCGTCACCACCTACACCGTCACCCCGAACGGCGAAGACGCATCCGTTGTGAAGATCTTGACGACGTGGGACGGCGCGAGCGGCGTGGGCGGCTTCTTCGAGCGCCTCTTTGCCCCCGCGGCGGTCCGCAAGATATACGCCGACGGGCTGGATCGCCTGAGCACCTACGCCCGCGAGCACGCGAGCGGTGGCCACTAGCCCGTCGTGGTCGGCGCGCGGCCCGCTGTGTATTTCGCAGTGTTGCCAGAGATCCACTTGACCGTCGCCGGCAGCAGGATCGTCGGGACGACCAGGGGGAGCAACAGCAGCTGCAGCCAGTCCCATAGCGTGTTCCCCTGGTAGCCGGTCCAGGTCCAGTGCCAGGCGTAGCCGCCGACAATCGTGACGGCCCACGCCAGCCCGAGGGTGCCGAAGGCCCAGTGGTGGTAGCGGCGCAGCGAGCGGAGCAGCGACGGGAGGAACCGGATGCTGGCGACCGCTAGCGGCAGCAGGACCAAACCGAGCCAGTCCCACAGCGTGTTGCCGGAAAAGCCGGTCCAGCGCAGCGGCACCAGGTAGCCAGCCAGCACGAAACCGGCGAGCACCGCGGCGGCGATCAGGCAGCCGGCGCGACGGGCGAGGCTGACCTTGCCGGCCCGCCTCAGCCAGAGCGGGATAGTGCCCGCGACGACGGGCAACAGCAGCAGGTGCAGCCAGTCCCACAGCTGCTCGTTCGACCGAAACCCAGTCCACTTCCAGCCGTAGATGTAGCCGCCCCAGAGCACCACGAGCGCCGCGACGGCTAGGGCGCTGGCCGCGTACCTCCGCGTCCGCCCGCCTTTCAGCAAGGCGAGGAACGCGCCGTCTGGCTTCGCTGCCTCCGCGGCGCTCCTGCGCACGACCTGGTCTGACGGCGCCCAGGGCAGTCGCGCGTCGGCGAGCCCGGTTTCCACCGCCGCGTGAAGCAGCGCCGAGGCCGTCCCCTCCAGGTCGGCACGTTCCCCGGTCGAAGCCGCTTTTATCTCCGCCAGGGCACGCAGTCCCCGCAGTTCGTCGGGCCCCACGCTAAGGACGAGCGCCGTTTGCGGGCGCGCTCCATCCAGAGAAGTAGTCGTCATGCCACCAGGCTCGCGGCGCGCGCAGGGGGATCCGCAGGGGGGTCTGGGGGAATCAGCCGGTGACCGGGCCGAACACCACGAGACAGCGAGCGTTGTGTCAGATATAGATCGTTTCGTCCTACGGGGTCGGAACACCACCAGTGTCATCGGCGTTTTACTTACTGAATTACATCGGTGAAAGAAGGCCAATGGCACAGTGCGTGACGTGCGGGGCTGAGCTGCACCCCGAGCGGGCGAGGAAGTACGACTACTGCACCTCGCCAGAGTGCCAGGAGAAGAACCTCAAGGGACTGACCATGGTCGCCGTTGCCCAGAACAAGGCGGCCGAGGAGTTCCTCATCCTGGACGACCACACCAAGGAAGACCTGGCCAGCGGGAAGTACCGGGATCAGCGGCGCGGCTACTTCGGGTCGCTGGCCACCCCGGCGCCCGGCGCGGCAGCCGACAAGCCGTCCGCCTCGCCGGCACCAGCACAGCCGCCCGCCAGGCCCGCGACCGCAACGGGCCGGACCAGGAAGCAGCCACGCAGCAGCCCGCCGGCGAAGCGGTCGTGGACGGCGTCACAGGAGCGGCTCGCGCGCCTCTATAACGAGCAGGGGCTGCGGCCTGCTGAGATAGCGCGCAAGCTCGGCGTGAGCGAGTACCTCGCCACGCAGATCATCCTCGCCGCGCGGAGCCGCAGGACGGCCTGAGCCAGGCACGGACGGAGCGGGCCGTCTTTTGATGCGGCCGGCAAACGCCTAGGCTGCGGGGTTAAGACCCGCATAGCCAGAAAGCTTATCCGATGCGCCGCATGGTCTTATTTTGTTCGGTTTTTGCGATTGGTGCGCTGACCGCGGGCGCGCTGAGCGATGCCTCGGCAGCGACAGCCACACCGGCGACGGTGCGGCTGACCGGGCTGAATCGGGCCGGCAAGGTGGTGGACGTCACTCAGGCTGAGCTCATGGAGCAGCAGCCACAGCAAGGCTTCCCCATCCTCTACCAGGGCTCCCCGGTGCGGGTGGATCCGGGCACGTACATCATCGCGGCCGAGGTGCCGACGTATGCCGCCGGCGACAAGGTGATCAGCGAGACCCTGGTGTTCCGCAAGATCTCGATTCATGGCGGCACCACGATCAGGTTCGATGCTGCCCACGGCGAGCAGCTGACCGTCGCCCTCTCCGGAGCCACGGCGAGCAACGAGTTCCTTGAGGCCGGGGTGTGCCTGGCCATCTCCCCCAGCGACGAAGTCGGGGAGGCGGCGGCTGGCGGCGCCGGGGTTGCGGTATACGCAGTGCCGGTCAAGTCCGGCAACATCAGCTTCGGCTACCTCAGCATCCTGCAGTCGCAGGCCGGCGCCACCTATTACCTGACCGGATCGGCGCGCAACGAGATACCGTCCAGGTTGGCCTACCGGCAGAACGCGGCGGGCCTGGCGAAGCTGACGATGATGCTGCGTGGCGGCGCCTTCAGCACCGCCGACATGGACTGGGCGATCCAGACCGGTACCAGCACCTCGCTGTGCAGCAGCGGCCAGGACACGCAGGCCACTGCACCGCAGAGCTGGGTGAACTACCTGACCCCCGGAACCTGGACCACGAGCGCTCTGGAGCGCGACGCCTACGCCTTCTACGCCACCCGCGACTACCGGGCAGGCCACGCGTACACCGATGCCTTCGGCGCCGCCGTCGTCGGGCCGGTGGACGACTTTCCGGGCTTCACTGCCTCCGACGACCAGTTCTCGTGGAGTCCGCTGCTTGGGTCTGCGGGACTCGATGGCAGCAGCATCTGCTGCGATCGGTTCAACGGCACGCTCAAGGCTGGCAGCGACGTGATCAAGAGGGTAACGAACGGGTCCTCCCTCAACGCGACGTTGCATCAGGATGGCTGGTACACCCTGACCGCCGCGGTGACTCGTACGTTGCCTGCCTATACCCCAGCTGACCTGCTCTCACGGCAGCTAGCGGTCAGCTACAGGTTCCACATACCGCCGAGCCCGCCGGGCAACGGGTCGGAGGAGTACCTGCCGCTCACCGATGCTGAATACCAGGCACTTGGGCTCAACCTGGAGAATCGGGCGCCAGCGGGCGGCACCACGAAGCTCGTGATCAGTGTGAGCCGTCCCGGCGACGCGGGCGTAGCGACGCCCGTGTACCGGCTCAAGTCGGTCACCGTCTACGCGTCCATCAACAACGGGACGACCTGGCAGCGGCTTGCGCTGAAGGCCGTTGACGGCAGCTGGCTGGCGACGGTGCACGACCCGTCGAGTGGCTACGTCGCCATCAGGTCGGTCGTGACGGACGTGCACGGCGACAGAACCGAGCAGACCGTCTACCGGGCCTACGCGGTGAGCTGAGGTCACCGCGCCGGTTTTGGCAGCTCGTCGACGGTTTCCGTGCGACCGTCGTGGATGAAACCCCACAGGCCGAACTCGTTGGCCAGCCGCCGGTGAGCCGACCCGGCGTAGGCGACGAAGACCGCCTCCCCCGGCTTGGTCCGGCCCACCGCACAGACGAAGCCGTCCGGACGCCAGCTGTTAAATCGCTCGATGGCGTCGAGTGGCCCGTAACCGGAGCTCGCCAACTCCGCCCATTCGCTGTCGTGGCGCCAGTACTCCACCTCGACCTCGGCTCCGTCGCCGTTGCCGTCGACCAGGACCAGGGCCCGGTCACCGCTCTGCTCGACGAGCAGAACCCTGGCGAACGCCGGGTGCCAGCCGCCGCGGGCGAGCACGACCGGCGGTGAAAGAGGCCCGGGATCCATGCCACTCCCCCAGCTCGCGGTGTGGCCTTCGACGCTAGCACCGCCGACGACGGCGCCAACTGTCGCAGGCACCAGGCAGGATGGAGGCATGGCTCCCATCGAGACCGGGTTCGGCGAGGCGACGAGGGCATGGTTCCAGTCGGCATTCGCCGAGCCGACCGCTGCCCAGGCGGAGGCGTGGGGCGCCATCGGCAAGGGTGAGCACACGCTGGTCATCGCGCCGACCGGCTCGGGCAAGACGCTCGCGGCGTTCTTGTGGGCCATCGACAAGCTCGCCAGCGACCCGGTCCCGGCCGACCCGAGGCGCCGCTGCCGGGTCCTGTACGTCTCACCGCTCAAGGCGCTCGCGGTGGACGTCGAGCGCAACCTGCGCTCCCCGCTGGCCGGCGTCACACACGCGGCACGGCGGCTCGGCCTGCCCGAGCCTGACATCACCGTCGCGGTGCGGACCGGCGACACGGCTGCCGACGAGCGCCGCAGGCTGGCCAGCAAGCCGCCCGACATCCTGATCACCACGCCCGAGTCGCTGTTCCTGATGCTGACCTCACAGGCCCGTGAGGGGCTGCGAGGCGTCGAGACCGTGATCGTCGACGAGGTGCACGCGCTCGCCGGCGGCAAGCGCGGCGCGCACCTGGCGCTGTCGCTGGAACGGCTGGACGCGCTGCGCATGTCGAAGGGCCCGCCGCCGCAGCCAACCAGGCGGTCGCGCGGGGCGGCCGAGGTCCGTGACCCGGAGCCGCCCGCCAGCCGGCCAGCGCAGCGGATCGGGCTGTCGGCGACCGTGCGGCCGCCCGAGGAGGTCGCCGCGTTCCTCGGCGGCGCGCTGCCGGTAAAGATCGTGGCACCGCCGAGCGAGAAACGGCTCGATCTCAAGATCGTCGTGCCGGTCGAGGACATGGGCGACCTGCAGGCGTCGGTCAGCGATCCTGAGCTCGTCCGCGGGTCGCCGTCGGGGCGGCCGGCCGGCCGCAGGCCGGCCGGCCCGGCCGATCCGTCCTATTCCGGCAGCGCGGGGACCGACCCCGTACGGCAGCACTCGATCTGGCCGCATGTCGAGGAACGCGTGCTCGCCGAGATCCAGGCGCACCGCTCCACGATCGTGTTCGCGAACTCGCGCCGGCTGGCCGAGCGGCTCTGCGCACGGCTGAACGACCTCGCCGCTGAGCAGGCTTCCGCCGACCCCGACGACAGCGTGGAAGCGGGGTCCGCGGCGGGATACGGCTCGTTCCCGGAAAGGCGCAGCGGCCCGCCAGCCCAGCTCATGGGGGAAGCCGGAGCCGCCGGCGGCGCTCCCAGCGTGGTCGCCCGCGCGCATCACGGCTCGGTGTCCCGGCAGGAGCGCAAGGAGATAGAGGACTCGCTCAAGGCCGGGACGCTGCCCGCGGTGGTCGCGACGTCCAGCCTGGAGCTCGGCATCGACATGGGCGCGGTCGACCTGGTGATTCAGGTGGAGTCGCCGCCGTCGGTAGCCAACGGGCTGCAGCGCACCGGCCGCGCCGGACACCACGTCGGCGACGAGTCGCGCGGCATCTTCTTCCCCAAGTACCAGGGCGACCTCGTGCAGTCGACCGTCGTGACCCAGCGGATGCGGGCGGGGCAGATCGAGGAGCTGCGCATGCCGCGCAACCCGCTTGACGTGCTCGCCCAGCAGGTCGTCGCGATGACGGCGATGGACGACTGGGACGTCGGCGAGCTGGAGCAGGTCGTGCGGCGCGCGGCGCCGTTCAGCGGGCTGACCAGGCCGGTGCTCGACGCGGTGCTTGACATGCTGGCCGGCCGGTATCCGAGCGAGGATTTCGCGGGCCTGCGGGCCCGGCTGGTGTGGGACCGCGCCGCCGGAAAGCTCATCGGCCGAGCCGGCAGCCAGCGGCTGGCGGTATCCAACGGCGGGACCATCCCCGACCGGGGGCTGTTCGGCGTGTTCCTCGCGAGCGGCCGCGCAGGCTCCGGAGGAGGCGTGACCTCGGGGGATGGGCGGCGCTCGCGCCGCGTCGGCGAGCTAGACGAGGAAATGGTCTACGAGTCTCGGGTCG
>JASIGS010000502.1 GCA_030052355.1 Streptosporangiaceae bacterium
TGCAAGATCATGATCGTGTCGGAGCGCTGGCCGGTGATGCCGAAGCCCGTCACGAACTCGCGCTCCTGCGCCGGGGTCAGTCCCTGGCGGCTGTCCGAGCCGGCGATGAGCCAGTTCGTCCCGTCACCTGGCGTCGGCCGGTACGGGTAGCTGACGAGGAAGTTCCCCCGGTTCAGCTTGGAGTTCAGGTAGAAGTAGGTGCCGATGGTCCCGGCCAGCAGCAGCGCGATGACCACCACGATCGCGACCACAATGCGCCGGGGCCGCAGCCAGCGCCGCCAGCCCGTCGGGCCTAGCCGCCCTGGCCAGCCCGGCGCGGTCCGGGGTGGTGCGCCCGGCGGCGCGGCGACCGCGCTCTGGTAGGCAGCGCCGCCCGCAGGGTCGGTGTCCGATTGCAGCGGCGGCTGCGACGGCCACGCGCTGTCCTTCATGACCCGGTACTGGCCCGCCGGATTCGTGTATTCGCCCCCGGCCGAGATCCCTATGGTGTTGTCAGCCGCCCCCGCCTTGTCAGCTGCCCCGGCGACCTCGGACTCCTTGTCATCACGGAACCAGCCTTCTGGCCACTCACCCATACCAATCCTGCCCGTCGCCGAATGTGTTCACATCGTCTCTACCTGCAAGACGGCCGGGCAGCCAAATCGGCTGCGCGCAAATGCGGCAATGGCGGCTACCTACCCGCCAGTTCGATACGGGAACGTGCGAGCCAGGATTCGCGGTCTACCGGCCAGCCCGGCCGGACCACCAGATCGTGACCAGCTCGCGGCCGCCCGAGCCGAGATCGACGGGCCGGTCCGGGTCGATGCCGGACTCCACGAGGGCGGCGGCCACCTCGCCGGCGCGCTCCGGCGGCAGGCACAGCCGCCTGCGGGTCACGTCGGTCATCTCGGCGAAGCTGGCATAGTCGCGGCCGCCCGGCCGCCGCCAGCGCTCGTGGCCGGTGTCGATGCCCATGGCGGCGAGGATCGCGAGAAGGTCGTCGGCGGTCGGCCCGGTCGGCCTGACCAGGCCGTGGAACTGCAGCCAGAGGTCGTTGAGGCTGGCCAGCGGATGCCGGGCGGACAGTTCCACGACCACGAGGCGCCTGGCGGCACCGGTGAGCGCCGCCAGGAAAGGCTCGATGCCTGCCACGTTGTAGACCACGTGGTGGCAGGTCACGACGTCGGCCGTGGCGGCGGCGGCAGCCACGTCCGGCCAGTTGCCGGTGATGAGGTTCAGTTCCGGCCTCGGCGCCGGGGCGCTCGCGGCCCGCCGGGAGAGCAGTTCCAGCATGTCCGGCTCGGCGTCCACGGCTGTCAGCGTGGTACACCGGGGCAGCAGCGGCAGGCTGGCGGCACCGGCCCCTGACCCGACGTCCAGCACGCTTCCACGCGGGTCGAGCGCAGCCCAGGCGCGCTGATAGGAGGGGCCGGACGGATCGGCGGCCAGCCTGTCTGCCCGCCGGGCGAATACCTGGCGCGGCAGTACCCAGGGCGAGTCCGTCACCGCTGCCGTGATGCGCTTGGGGATCGCCCAGGCTGCCAGCTCCTCGCGCCAGCCTGCCTCGAGCGCCGCTAGCTGGACAGGCTCGTTCCCGTTATCGGGCATCGTCCCGTCCTGGCTAGGGCGTGCCCGGCGCGGGGCCGGTGGCAACCTCGCGCTGCGGGTCGGCAGACCACTGCGACCAAGAGCCGGGGTACAGCGCAGCCCCGATCCCGGCTAGCTCGAGAGCGGCGACGTCGTGTGCCGCGGTTACGCCAGAGCCGCAGTACACCGCGACCTGCCGGCCGGGAGCGGCGCCAACTGCCGCGTAGCGCCGCCTCAGCTCCGCGGCCGTCGCGAACGTTCCATCGGGGGCCAGGTTGCCGGTCGCCGGTGCGCTGAGCGCGCCGGGAATGTGCCCCGCGCGCGAATCGACGGGCTCGGTCTCACCGCGGTACCGCTCTTCGGCGCGGGCATCGAGCAGCACGCCGTCGCGCGCGACCGCCGCTGCCTCGTCCGCGGTCACGACGGGCATGTGCCCGCCCTCCAGCCGGACGTCGCCCGGTTCCGGCACCCGCTCGCCGGTCTCGAGCTCAAACCCGGCGTGCTTCCATCCGGACAGCGCGCCGTCCAGGATCCGAACGTCGGAGATCCCCGCCCAGCGGAGCAGCCACCATGCCCTGGCCGCCGCCAGGCCGCCGTTGTCGTCGTAGACGACGACCGGCTGGCCCGCCCGCAGGCCCCACCGGCGGGCACTGCGCTGCAGGTCATCGATCGAGGGGAGCGGGTGCCGTCCCTTCGAGGGCTCAGGCGGCGCGGCAAGCTCGGAGTCCAGGTCGGCGTAGACCGCTCCCGGGACGTGGCCCGCCTGGTAGTGCTCACGGCCGTCGGGGTCGCCTAGTCGCCAGCGGACGTCGAGCAGGGCGGGCGCGTCCGGCCCGCCGAGACGGTCGCGCAGCGTCTGGGCGTCGATCAGCACGGACACGATCGTAGCGGCCAGCTCTTACCTGCTGGCCGATCGCGCCCAGAGCGTCTGAGTGATCACCCGGGCCGAGTGATGACCTGCCTGCGGCCGGCTGGGCAGGCTCAGTAAATGGACCGCGGACCTGCAGACGGGCGGCCTGGTTCGAGGCCGGCAGACCGCGGCCGGAGCATGATCCTTCCGCTGGCGCTCGCCCAGTTCGTCGCGAGCTACGCGGCCACGAACATGAACGTGGCCATCAGCGCGATCGCCAAGGATCTGGGCACGACCGTGAGCGGCGTGCAGACGGCGATCACGCTGTTCACGCTCACCATGGCGGCGCTGATGATCCCCGGCAGCAAGCTGACCGACATCTGGGGCCGCAAGCGCTGCTTCGTCTGGGGGCTGGTCGTCTACGGCGTCGGTGCCCTGCTCGCCGCGGCCGCCCAGGGCGTTGCCGCGCTCATAGTCGGTTACTCGCTGCTGGAGGGCGTCGGATCGGCGCTGATGATCCCGCCGATCTACATCCTGATCACGGTGGTCTTTCCCGACGTCAAGTCGCGGGCCAAGTACTTCGGCGTCGTCAGCGGCGCGGGTGGCCTGGGCGCAGCGGCTGGCCC
>JASIGS010000503.1 GCA_030052355.1 Streptosporangiaceae bacterium
CTGGCGGCCGCCGGATGATCGGTGTAGTTCGCGGCTTTCTGAAGATCACCCGCGTCCCAGGCCCGCAGGAAGGCGCTGGCTGTCTGCCGCGCGTCCTGGCTGTTCGATGAGCCGGTCGGCAGGAAACCAGTGGTCTGGGTGTGCTTTCCCGGCAGCACCAGCACGGCGCCGATGCCCGCGGCCACCGCCACCGTCACGGCGACCAGGACGTACGGAAGCGTTCGCCGCTTCCTGCCTCGGTTTCTCCCCCGGCTTCCGCCCTGCTTCCCGTGCCTGCCGCGTGGCAGCGGCTGCTCCTCGGTCACCGGGGGCTCGGGATCCGGGGTCCGCGGCCGGTACAAGGAGTCCCACCAGCCGGTGTCCTCAGAACTGCCGCTCACCCCAGCGACGGTACCTACTGCCCCGATCGCTGACCAAATTATCCGCGAAATTGCCGGTGCGCCCGACGAACCGCCCGCTCAGAGCCGGGGATCAGGGAGAATGGGGCTGACCGGGTCGCGGAGGAGGCTACATGTTGATCAATAGGACGACAGGGTCAGCCAGCGTCGTCCCGGAGCTCGTGTATGCCGACGTGGATGAGGCGGTCGGCTGGCTGTGTGAGGCCTTCGGCTTTGCCGAGCTGTGGCGGGTCGCCGGGCATCGCGCGCGTGTCACGTCCGGGAACGGGACAGTGATCATCGCCGACGCCGACCCGCAGTATGGGCGGGCGCTGCCAGACCGAACCGGCCCGCATAGCCACGCCGTCATGGTCAAGGTCGACAACGCCGACGCGCACTGCGACCGTGCCAGCCAGCATGGCGCGCGGATCCTTAGCCCTCCTGCCGATTACCCATTTGGCGAGCGCGCGTATACCGCCGAGGACCTGGCCGGTCACCGCTGGACGTTCACGCAGGCCATCGCCGACCTCTCGCCCGAGGACTGGGGCGGGACGTCGAACACGAATCGCGGCGATCAGCCGACCCGGTAGCTATCCGACTGGAGGTGGACCCGGTGACGGTATCGCCGGCCGGCGGGGCAGCGATGAGCGGCTTGCCGTCAGGCACCGTGACGCTGTTGTTCACCGACGTGGAGGGCTCCACCCGGCTGTGGGACGCCGAGCGGGATGCCATGGCGGCCGCGCTGCGCCGCCACGACGAGGTCATGCGCGAAGCCATCGAGCAGGCGGGCGGCTACGTTTTCAAGACGGCCGGCGACTCGTTCTGCGCGGCATTCTCCGCTGTGCGAGCCGGACTCGACGCCGCGCTGACCGCGCAGCGGAACCTGGCCGCGCAGTCGTGGCCGACCAGCCGCCCGATCGTCGTTCGGATGGGCTTGCACGTCGGGGTGTGCGAAGAGCGCGACGGAGACTACTTCGGCCCGGCGGTGAACCGCGCCGCGCGGCTGCTGGCGGTCGCCGCGGGCGGCCAGGTCCTGGTATCCGGGGCTGCGGCGGAGCTGCTGTCCGACGAGCTGCCGGACGGTGTGGGCCTGCGGGAGCTCGGCACGCACCAGCTGAAGGACCTCAGCCGGCCGGAGCGGATCTACCAGGTCGAGGCGGCGTACCTGGCCGGACGGCCCGCCTTCCCCGCAGCGGCCCAGTCCGGCCGGCCGGCCGAGCTGAGGGCCTCGCACGCGGACCGGGAACGCGTCGTCGAGGTGCTCAGGACAGCCGCAGCTGATGGCCGGCTCTCGGCTGACGATCTCGACTACAGGCTCGAAGCCGCGCTGACCGCTCGCACACTGGCTGACCTCGAGCCGCTGCTCGCCGACCTGACCGGCGGAGCCGCGCTGGAGGTGCCAGACCTAGCGCGCATCGAGTGTGGCTCTGGCTCAGCAAAGCGAGTCGGGTCCTGGGTGGTGCCCCGGCGCATGGAAATCGAGGTCGGCAGTGGTTCGGTCCGGCTCGACTTCAGGGAGGCCGTGATCGCCGCGCCGGAACTGCGGATCGACGCCCGGGTCGCCAGCGGCGGGCTGAGCCTCATCACCAGGCCCGGCATCGTCGTGGACGCCGACGACGTGACAGTGAAAAGCGGCAGCGTCAAGGTGGTACCACCGGGCGAGCCCGGCACACCGGTGGAGCTGCGAGTGAAGATCTCCGGCCGGGTCGCGAGCGGCTCGCTTTCCGCGCGGCCGCCCAGGAAGAACCTGTGGCGCGCGCTCTGGCGATGGTTGCTGCACCGGGTCGGCGGTGACAGCCGACCCGCTCTCCCGAGGGGTTAGCGGTAGCCAGCTTCGTCAGCAGTCAGTCCGACGTCCTGCACCTCGACCAGATAGCGCCAGCAGTCCGGCTGGCTGCCGTCGGCATCGGTGACGCCATAGGCCTGCGCAAGCTGGAAGCTCGTCAGCACCTGGCCAGCGAACCGCGCAACCTCAGGGTCGCCGGCGAGCGCCGCTATCCCGCGTGCCACGAAAGCGGGCGACTCCGAGATGCAGAAGTGCGGCACTGCCGGGATCGCGTCTCGCCAGGTCTCCTCCGTGACACCGAACTCGTCAAGCATCGCCTCGGAGCGCAGCCACCCTGGGGTGACCGCCACGGCGGTGCACGCCCGGTCGGCCAGCTCCGCCGTCAGGCCGATCGTGATGCGCTCGACTGCGGCCTTGACCAGGTCGTAGTAGAAGCCGACGCCGGTCCGGAACTTCTTGTTGTACTCCGATGTGCCGTCGGTCATCTCGATGATGAGTCCGCCCGGCTGACGCAACATCAGCGGCAACGCCTTGGCCGCGGTGATGAGGTGCGTGTCGATCCCCATCCGCAGCATCCGGAGCCCGCCGTCGAGATCATGCTCCCAGAGCTTGCTCTCGAACTCGGCGTAACGATCGCCGCCAAAGATGTCGTTGACCAGCACGTCGAGCCGCCCGTGCGCGGACTCGATGCGTCCGATCAGGTCCGATACCTGTTGCGGGTCGAGATGGTCAACCCGGGTGGCCTGGCCGGCACCACCCGCCGCCGCGATCGCGTCGCCGGTCTCCTCGATGGTCTCGGGGCGGCCGATCTCCGACGGTCCCGACAGCCTGCTGCTGCGCCCGGTTGCGTACACGTAAGCGCCGGCCCTGGCCAGTTCGACCGCGATGGCGCGGCCAGCACCCCGAGTGGCCCCGGCGACGAGGGCTACCTTGCCCGACAATGGGGGTTGCGAGTCTGATGGCATGACCCCGTTCTACTCGGCGGGTCTGACGGTCGGGCCGAGGCGACGGGACCGCGGGCGGCGCCGAGGCCGATCCCCAGGTCAGAGAGGATGTTGACGCTGTGAGTGAACTGGACGTCATCGTCATCCACATCCGGGCCGAGCAGGCCGAGGAGTACGAGCGGCTGTTCGCCGAGCAGGAACTGCCGCGCTGGCGTGACTACAAGGCGCGCGGTGCCTTCCTTAGCGCCCGTATCTCCCGTGTCGCCTTCGGCACGGACCGGCGCGAGGATGTGGCCAAGTACGTGATTGCTGTCGAGGTCCCCGGCCACGCCGAGCACAGCGAGCATGACGCGGATCCTGGGTTTCAGGAGTTCAACCGCCTTGCCGACATGCTGCAGCCGGAAAACCCTCTGGTCTACGGCGGCGAGGTTCTGCACGCCGTCTGACTAGCGGTAGAGGAGCGTTCCGTCGTCGAGATCTGCTTCCGGCAGGATGGCGCGCTCCTCTTCGTGCTCAAGCAGGTGCGTCCAAGGCTCACGGTCGCCCTGCTTGTACAAGAGGTGCTGCGAGCGCATGACATAGCCGGCGTTGAAGTTCTCCGGGTCGGACCACGGCCGGAGCTGCATGTCTCTGTCCTGCGGCCGCAGGGTAGGAACCACCATCGTGGCGCCTTTGTCGCGCATGTGTGCCAGCAGGCGGCCGATCAGGTCGCAGACCAAGTCGACGCGCAGGGTCCAGCTGTGCCGGAAGTAGCCGAACACGTACGCCATGTTCGGCAGGCCACTGATCATGATGCCGCGCCAGGTCACGCGCTCGGTGAAGTCGACCGCTTCGCCGTCCACGGTGAACGCGATGTCGCCGAACAGCGACAGGTTGAAGCCGGTGGCGGTCACGACGACGTCGGCGGGGATCTGCTCACCGGAGCTGACCTTGATCCCGTCCTCGGTGAACGTCTCGATGGTGTCGGTGACGATTGAGGCCGTTCCCTCCCGCAGCGCCGCGAACAGGTCCCCGTCGGGAACGATCGCGATGCGCTGCTGCCAGGGGCGGTAGCGCGGCGTGAGGTGCTTGTCGACGTCGAAGCCGTCGGGCAGCAGGGGGCGCACCGACTCGATGAGGAACGCGTGCAGGTCCTGGGGCGCTTCCGCGGCCATCCGGGCCAGCAAGTCGGTCTGCGCTATGTACTGGCGGCGCAAGATCTCGTACGTCCACTCCTCTGGGATGTCCAGCGCGCCCAGCGTCACGGCGAGCTCATGCACCGTCGGCGGAGCATAGAAGTACGAGGGCGAGCGCTGCAGCATCGTCACGTGCTCCGCCGTGCCGGCTATCGCAGGGATCAGCGTCGCGGCCGTGGCGCCTGAACCGATCACGACGACGCGCTTGCCCGTCACGTCGAGGTCATCGGGCCAGCGCTGCGGGTGCACGATCACGCCCTGGAAGCGGTCCATGCCCTCCCAGCTCGGCTGGTAAGGCTTGGAGTGGTTGTAGTAGCCCTGGCACATCCACAGGAAGCCGGTGGTGAACCGCAGCCGCTCCCCCGTGTCGCCCCTGGTGACATCCACGGTCCACTGGCGGTCCTCGGTAGACCAGCTGGCCGCGGTGACCTCGTGCCGGTAACGGATGTGCTTGCCGAGGTCGTACTCGTCAATGACCTCGTCTAGGTAACAGAGAATCGCCTCGCCCGCCGCTATCGACGGGCCGCGCCACGGCTTGAACCGGTAGCCGTAGGTGAACAGGTCGCTGTCGGAGCGCACGCCCGGGTACTGATGGGTCCACCAGGTTCCGCCGTGGTGATCCTGAGCGTCAAGGATGACGAAGGTCTGGTCGGGGAACCGGTCCCGCAGGTGGTGCGCAGCCCCGATACCCGAGACACCGGCACCGACTATGAGGACGTCGACATGACCGGCGTCCTGGATCTCCTCGGTGGCCTGGGCGGTAGCCACCTGCGGTGCTGTCGTTGTC
>JASIGS010000504.1 GCA_030052355.1 Streptosporangiaceae bacterium
AAGACGCAGCGGCGGCGAGCGAGAACGGCCCGTCGACTGGCAGGATGATCCGCGTCGTCACAGCGATCGCCTCCTTCGCGCCCGGCCGCTAAGGCCGAGCGATGCCGGCCACACAGGCACCCCTTGCCATCCTCTATAGACCGGGGTACCGACAAAGCGCAGTCCTGGTCGGTCCCGTTTAGGCGCTTCGCACGGAAGCTCCCTGGGCCTCCGTCCCGATCGCGCCGTCACTTCGGCGGCTCGTCGGGTGTCATGGAGGGTGACACCGAGCACGAGGAGGCCAGTGCGATGGCCCCGTACCTCTCCCCCGTCGAGAAGCCGCAAAGCCCGGCCATGAAGATGATCTACTTCTTCACCCGCCGCCAGGTCGGCAAAGTGATGGCCCCGATCACCGTGTTCGGCGCGCGGATGCCGGCGTCGTTCATGTCGTTTTACAACAGGCTGCCGCGGCTCGACCGCAAGCTGCAGCTTCCGGCACAGACAGCCGTGCTCATCCGCGAGCGAGTCGCGAGCATCAACGGCTGCCTGTTCTGCATGGACGCCGCCCGGTGGTTCGCGATGCGGGAGTTCCCGGAGAACATCAAACGCCTCGATGTGCTGCCCGATTATCAGGCCAGTCCGCTGTTCACCGACGCCGAGCGGGCGGCACTCGACTACGTGACGGAGCTCACGACCAGCAAGAAGGTCGAGCCGGAGACCTTCGCCAGGCTCATCCAGCACTACCCCGAGCGCCAGGTCTGCGAGATCGTGTGGCTGGTGGCGAGCGAGCACCTGTACAACATGACCAACATCGGCCTCGGCATCGGCTCCGACGGTCTCTGCGAGCTGGTCGCACAGCCAGCTAAGCTCCCGTCCGCGACACCCTGACAGTTGCACGGCAGACGGCGCCCGTTTCCGTATGGTTTGTTACCGTGGAACTGACAGGGTGTTAGCTCCGGCCGGTCGCCGACGCCGCGGCCGCCGGGTTGGCGCGCCGCGATAAACTCAAGCCAACGGCGATGGAGCTCGTCGACAACCGCCTTTGTGGGGCTGATAGCTCCTGTAGACCGCCCATGCGGCGAGAACGGGAGCGTTCCATGGCCATCGACCACGCCGAGGCGACCGCCGTCTCAAGCGGAAGCCCGCCTGGCGAGTTCGCCAGCCTGCTGTCACCGGGTCCGCCGGGGCCGCCGCCGGATGGCGCGCCCCCGGACCAGCCTTTTGTCCGGGATCTCAACCTCGACCAGATCGTCGACGCGGTAGCCGCCCACCAAGACGAGCGTGAGCTGATAGCCGGGCTTCTCTACCAGCAGGTCCGTGACGTACCTGTGCTGGAGTACCGGCACGAGGTCTTCCGCGACCTGGAAGACCCGGACCTGCTCGAAGCCGCACACCAGTTCGCCGGCCAGATGGGCAAGGTGCGCTCGCACCTGCATCAGCTGCGCAAGATGGACTCCCGGCAGCAGCAGCAGGGCTGGTTCCTCGATGCGGCCGCGATCTACTGCGACGCGGTCCGCTCGCTCGCGGGTGCGATGGCTGCACGGCCGGTGGAGTCGAGGGCGCTGCTGGCGTTCCGCGACTACCTCGGCGGCTACCTGGCCTCGGCAGAATTCGCCCGGCTGGCTGCGGACATCGCTAGCCGCAAGGCGGAGCTCGGCCGCATCACCTACCAGGTCCGGATCAAGGGCCCGCGCGTCGAAGTGAGCAAGTACGACGGCGACCCCGACTACAGCGCCGAGATCACCAGCACGTTCGAGCGGTTCCGGCAGGGCGCGGTGCGCGACTACCGGGTCCAGTACCGGACCTGGCCCGGCATGAACCACGTCGGCGCGCAGGTACTGGAGCTCGTCGCCCGGCTGTTCCCCGGCGAGTTCGCCGCGCTCGCCGAGTTCTGCAGGGTGCACGAGGCATTCGAGGACCAGGTAATCACCCAGTTCCACCGCGAGCTTCAGTTTTACCTGGCCTATCTCGACTACATCGCGCCGCTGCGGGCGGCTGGGCTCAGCTTCTGCTACCCGGAGCTATCCACCGACTCGAAGGAGATCTTTGCCAGGGACACCTTCGATGTGGCGCTCGCCGCCAGGCTGGTCCCCGCGGGAAAGCCGGTCGTCACCAACGAGTTCCACCTGGACGATCCCGAACGCATCATCGTCGTGTCCGGGCCCAACCAGGGCGGCAAGACCACGTTCGCGAGAACCTTCGGCCAGCTCCACCACCTGGCCTCCGCAGGGTGCCCGGTCCCCGGCAGCGCAGCCAGGCTGTTCGTGTTCGACCAGCTCCTCACGCACTTCGAGCGCGAGGAAGACATCACCGACCTGGTCGGAAAGCTCGAGGACGACCTGCTGCGGATCCAGGGCGCGCTGCTTGCCGCCACCAAGAACAGCATCGTGATCATGAACGAGATCTTCACCTCCACCACGCTGAGCGACGCGCGGTTCCTCGGCGAGAAGGTGATGGCGAAGGTCATCGAGCTCGATCTGGTCTGCGTGTACGTCACGTTCGTCGACGAGCTTGCCTCGTTCGGCCCGACCGTGGTCAGCATGGCGAGCACGATCGTCCCGGAGAACCCAGCAGAGCGGACCTACAAGGTGGTGCGCAAGCCTGCCGACGGGCTGGCGTTCGCGCTGGCCATCGCTGATAAGCACCGGGTCACCTACGACCGGCTGAAGGAGCGGCTGGGCCCGTGAAAGCGCACCTTCTCTATCCCGATCGTGACTTCGACTTCGCTGCCGGCCTGCCCGCGGGCTACGAGGACCTCGTCCAGGACCTGGAGCTGACCACGGTGCTCGAGGCGATGGCGGCCGGCGACGCCTTCCTGTTCGACGTGTCCTCCCGGGTGATGCTGGAAAGCGTCACTGATCCTGGCCTCATCCGCTACCGCCAGCAGGTGCTCGCGGACTGCATCGCCCAGCCGGACGTGGTGCGCGAGATGTACGACATCGCGCTGGGTGCGCTGCAGGACAGGCGCGGCGTGTGGGGGTTCCTGTCCGCGCAGTACCCGGCCTCGATCCTGTCCGGCGCGGTCAACCAGCTCGACGTCCTGATCACCAGGCTCCGCCAGCTACGCCGCCTCGCCGACGAGCACGCCGGAAAGTTCTCCTCAGACGGCCTCACGACCCTCATCGCGACGCTGCAGCGTGAGCTGGACGACGAGTACTTCGAGACCCTGGCCGGGCACCTGCGGCAGCTGCGGTTCCGGGACGGCGTGCCGATGAGCATGCAGCTCGACCGGGACAACAGCGGGATCAACTACGTGCTGCGCTCGGGCAGCACCAGGCGGGGCTGGAAGGAGCTGATCGGGATGCAGCCGCGCTCGGTCTACTCGTTCACGATCCCGCCCCGCGACGAGGCCGGGTCGCAGGCGCTCTCCGACATGACAAGCCGGGGGGTCAACCTGGTCGCCAACGCGACGGCGCAATCGGCCGACCACGTCACCAGTTACTTCACCATGCTGCGAGCCGAGCTCGGGTTCTACGTGGGCTGCCTCAACCTCCGGGACAGGCTCGTCGCGGCCGGCCAGCAGGTCACGTTCCCTGAGGCGTCGGAACAGGACAGGCTCGAGTTCCGTTGCACGGACCTGCGCGATACCAGCCTGACGCTCCGGACCGAAAGCGTCGTCGGCAACGACGTGGACGCCGACGGCAAGTCGCTGGTCATCATCACCGGCGCGAACTCCGGCGGCAAGTCGACGTTCCTGCGCAGCGCCGGGCTCGCCGTGCTGATGATGCAGTGCGGGATGTTCGTCACCGCCAGCTCGCTGCGCGCGAGCGTCAGCTCACGCGTCTTCTCCCACTTCATCAGGGAGGAGGACACCGAGATGGTGAGCGGGCGGCTGGACGAGGAGTTGCGCAGGATGAGCGCGATCGCGGACCAGCTCGGCCCGCACAGCCTCGTCCTGTTCAACGAGTCGTTCGCCGCGACCAACGAGCGGGAGGGGTCGGAGATCGGCCGCCAAGTCGTCCGGGCCCTGCTCGAAGCGGGGATGCGGGTCTTCTTCGTCACCCACCAGTTCGACCTCGCCGACAGCTTCCGCCGGCAGCGGCCGGACAGCACGCTGTTCCTGCGTGCGCCGCGGCAGCCAGACGGCCGCCGGACGTTCAAGCTCGTCGTCGCCGATCCGCTGCCGACCAGCTACGGGGAGGACATCTACCAGCGGATCGGCGGCTGGCTCGGCGAACCACCGGCCAGCAGGCCAGCGTCGGCCGTCCCCGGCTGAGCCGTGTCCGCGGCCGAGTCACGACCACTGCGCCAGCCAGGACGGCTCGGGCGGCTGTGGTGGCTGCCGGCCCGCGGTGAAGGCAACGGCCTCGACGACACCGGCTGGGCGCCCATCGCCGACATACCGGCTTATGTTGCAGGCCGCCTGCTCGCAGAGCTGAGCGATGCGGGCGTACCCGCGTACACCGCGCCGGTCACCGGCCGGCGGCAGTGGCGCTTGTGGGTCGGCACGAGCCGCTACAGCGCCGCCGAGGACGTCCTCCGGGTCCGGCTGCCACAGCTGCTGGGAGGCGCCGCCCTGCCGCCGGCTGCGCCGGAACGACTCAGACCGCAGCGATCAGGTACGCGACGAGGACAGCGACGAAGACATACAGCAGGTACAGGTTGACGTCGCCGGACTGCAGCGGCCTGACCAAGTCGGCCAGCCACTCAACCGCGCGGATCACCGGCCGGTAAAGGTAGCGCTCGAAGACCGGCGTGGCCTCAGATTCATAGTGCACCGGCCCGGACCTGCCCGCCGGATCGTCGGATGCACGCTCGACCGACACCGACGGCCGGTACAGCGCGTCGAAGGTGACACGTGTCGGTGCCGAAAAGGTCATCGCCGAGTACTGCATCCGCGGCTTGAAGGCGAGCATCCCGCCGTCCCAGACCGGGACCACTGCCGAGCCCGCCCGCGGCCGCCCGGCCAGCCAGATCAGCAAGGGCACGACCAGCACCGCGAGCAGGAACACGGTCAGGTAGGTCGGTGAGAACCCGGAGAAGTCGGTGTGCGCCGGGATCACGGTCAGCTTGCCGGGCAGCAGCACCGGCCGCAGCGCGACGCCCGTCGCCGTGCGCACCGCGCGGGCCAGCCCGACCAGCAGCACCGGCGCGCCGACCGCCAGCGCCACGCACGCGACGGCGAGCAGGGCCGGACCCAGGACCGGCTGGCCGGCCTCCGTAGCCTCCGCCGCGCCCCGGGTACGCGGCATGCCGAGGTAAGGGATCCCGTAGCCGCGCACGAACGCGAACACCGCAAGTCCCCCGGTCAGGCCCAGCGCGGCAGCGGCGAGCACGATGAGGATGGCGACCAGGTGGCTGCCGGTACGGAAGCCCTGGAACAACCCCTGGAAGATCAGCCACTCGCTCACGAAACCGTTCAGCGGCGGGAGGGCCGCGATACCGAGCGTGCCCACGAAGGCGATGACGCCGGACCGTGGCATGACCCGCGCCAGGCCGCCAAGCCGGTCCATGTCCCGAGTCCCGGCGGCGTGCTCGGTCACCCCGGCCTCCAGGAACAGCAACGTCTTGTAGCAGCCGTGGTTGAGTACGTGGTAAAGCCCGGCCAGCAGCAGGAACGCCCACAGCAGCCGCTGCCCGTAGGCCAGGAACGTCATCGCCGCGCCGAAGGCTGTCACGATGATCCCGATGTTCTCGATCGTGGAGAACGCGAGGAACCGCTTGATGTCTCTTTCGGCCAGCGCGTACAGGATCCCGATCGCCGCCGTCACGGCGCCGATTCCCATGGTCAGCAGGCCCCGCCAGGCCGGGCCGTCGGGCAGCAGCCGGAAGCCGAACAGGGCGATGCCGTAGACGCCGAGCTTGACGATCAGCCCGGACAGGAACGCTGACCCGTCGGCTGGCGCGACCGGATGCGCCGCGGGCAGCCACACGTGCAGCGGAACCAGGCCGGCCTTGAACCCGAAGCCGGTCAGCGCCAGCAGGTAAGCCGTGTCCTGCCAGCCGGCCGGCAGCAGGTGAGCACGCGCAGCGATGACGTCGAGCTGCATCGAGTGGGTCTTCGCGGCCAGGATCACGAACGCGGCCACGATCAGCACGAAACCGGTCTCCGACAGCGCAAGGAACCAGAAGGCACCGCCGGCCACCTCGCTGCTGCGCGGCCTGTGCAGGATCAGCAGGTAGCACAGCAGCGCCATGGACTCCCACGCCACGAGGAAGGTCACTACGTTTCCCGCCGTCAGCACGGCAAGGCTCGCGATCAGCGCGAGGTTGTAGGCGCACAGGTAGACGGCTGTCCCCGCTGACCCTTCATTACGGGAACGTGCGAGGTACAGGCCGATCGCCATCGCCACCAGGCCGAGCAGGATGGCGAACGTGCCGGACAGGCTGGTCACCTGCAGTTGCATGGAGCCAACGACGACTGACCCGCCAGCCGAGACGACTCGCGAGTCGCCCGCTAGCAGTGCGGCGGCACCACCAGCGAGTGCGGGCGCGCCGGCCAGGGCGGACAGCGCGCAGCACGCCAGCATCCCGGCTCTCGTGGTGCCGGCCAGCACGGCGACAATCGTCGCGGCCGCCCACAGGCCGCCAGCGACGGCAAACAGGATCAGTGCCGTCACGGCTCGCCTCCCGTC
>JASIGS010000505.1 GCA_030052355.1 Streptosporangiaceae bacterium
CGCAGACGAGGACGGCGCCGCCGCGGTCCTGGCGCGCATCGAGCGACTGGCGGCCTCAAGCTGAACACGGTGCCAGGCCACCGCATCTGCGTGCAGGATGGATCGACAAGTGTCGGTGCTTGAGAGGCCGTCCTCCCGCGGTCTGCCTTCTGGGACGAAGTTCGACGGTACGTGAACGATCGCGCGGTAAGGGCCTGGGCCGGGATCTTGTCTGGTGCTTCGCCGCGGCACGGATGCCCTCGACTCCCGAGAGAAAGAGCAAACAGGTGGCAGGAAGGGTCGAAGGCAAAGTTGCCTTCATCACCGGGGCCGCGCGAGGTCAGGGGCGCAGCCACGCTATCCGCTTGGCCGAGGAGGGCTGCGACATCATCGCCGTCGACGTTCTTGAGGACTATCCGACGGTCGGCTATGCGATGTCCAGTCGGGCCGAACTCGACGAGACCGTCCGCGCTGTCGAGGCGCTCGGCCGCAGGATCGTGGCGGCCAAAGCTGACGTGCGCGACGCCGCAGCACTCAGGGCGACTCTCGATGCCGGCGTGGCAGAGCTGGGCCGGCTGGACATCGTCTGCGCCAACGCCGGGATCTACACCGTGCAGCCGTGGGACCAGGTCACACCAGAGGTGTGGCAAGACACCATCGACACGAACCTGACCGGGGTCTGGAACACCATGGTCGTGGCGATCCCTCACCTCATCGCCGCCGGCGGCGGGTCGATCATCGCCACCAGCTCCACCGCCGGCCTCAAGGGCATGCCCTTCCTCGCCCCTTACGTTGCCGCCAAGCATGCCGTGGTCGGCATCTGCCGGTCGCTGGCCAACGAACTCGCCCGGCATCACATCCGGGTCAACACGGTCCACCCAGCCGGTGTCGACACCCCGATGGTCGCCGGCCGCGAGACCCTCGAGCCGTTCGTCAGCCGAAGCCCCGATCTGGGAGCCATCTTCGCCAACGCCCTGCCCGTCGGGGCGCTCGACCCGCGCGACGTCAGTAACGCGGTGCTATGGCTCGCCTCTGAGGAGGCACGCTACGTCACCGGCGCTGCCCTGACGGTCGACGCCGGCAACACCATCCGCTGACCGACCTTTCTCCGCTTAGTCCCGGTGCAGCACGTACCCGGCGCCGGGTTCATCGGAGAAGTGGATCGTGTCCTCGCCAGGCCCGCGAGGTCGGGCCTCATCTCGCTCAGACATAGCCAATCTCTGATGGAAATGAGCGCCAGGAACTCACCGAGCCACTCGCCGGTACCGTTCCTATGTTGGCCGCGCCAGAGTGTGCCATCCGCCGCCTACCGGGCCCACGGGATAAACGAGGAGGTCACCGCGACGAGGGAGACAGGCCGCAAGCCCATTGCCTCGAACAGGCGGGCCTGGCATGACTACACGATCCTCAAGACTTACGAGGCCGGGATAGTGCTGGCCGGTGACGAGGTGAAGTCCCTGCGCGCCGGTCACGCGTCGCTGGCCGGAGCGTTCGTTCAGGAGCACGACGGCGAGCTGATGCTGCACGGCCTGCACATCCCCGAGCACGCGCCCGGCCACGACACCCGCGCGCTCGACCAGCCCCGGCGGACCCGCAAGCTGCTCATGCACCGCAGCGAGATCGACAAGATCGTCCCGAGGCTGGGCGAGACCGGTATCGCTCTCGTGCCACTGTCGCTGTATTTCCAGAACGGCTGGGCGAAGGTGGAGATCGGCCTGGCGCGGGGCCGGCGATCCTTCGACAAGCGGCAGGCAATCGCCCGGCGGGACGCCGACCGGGAGATTGCCCGCGAGGTCAGCGATCGACTACGCGGGAGGCGACGACGCGCCCGCGGGTCAAGCTGAGCAGCCGAGCGGGCGGGCGACCGCAAGACCTTCCTACGGCTTGCTGGCAGCTGCGATGAGGTGGTCGCTGAAGCCGATGAGGGAGGGCTGGGTTTCGACGGAGCGCGCCGCGAACAGGATTTGCTCGCGCCGCCGCGGGTCCGTCCACTCCTCGCGCAGCGGCCAGCCCGGGCCCTCGACTCCGTAGACCGTCAGGCTGATAAAGCCAGCCCGTTCGATCTCGCCGGCCAGCCCGTCGGGGGTGTGGAAGTAGGCGGTGGTGAAGAACTCCGGCCTGCCAACCGGATCGAGGTTGCGGTGTTGGCCGTCCGCAAGGTCGCGGTCCACGATCGGCCGGAAAGCTGGATCGTCAAGCCAGCCCTTATACAGCCCATCAAGCAGCGAGGCGAACCTGCACACCGCCATCGCCATCAGGCGGCCGCCGGGCCGCAGCACCCGCCACGCCTCCGCGAGGGCCTGCTGCCGGTGCCCCGTCTCGGTCAGGTGATACAGCGGCCCGAACAGCAGCACCGCGTCCTGTGACTGATCTGGTTGCGGGAGTTCCCGCGCGTCCCCTTGGGCGGCGGAGAAGCTGCCCGCCGGATCGGCCCCGGCGGCCTGTGCCTGCTCCACGTGCAGCGGCACCGGATCCACCAGCTGCACGCGGTACCCGCGCCTGGCCAGCGGTGCGGCGTAGGTGCCCGGGCCGCCGCCCACATCCAGCACTCCCGCGGGCGGCGGTGGCAGCAGCCGGTCCAGCAACTCAAGCGACCGGACGAATTCCAGCGACGGCCTGCCGCCAGGGAACAGCCGGGAGCGTTCATAGCCCGTGCCGTAGTGACTTTCGATTGCCGGATCGATCATGGTTACAGGCTGCCGCGAATAACCCGCCAGGGCTAGCGGATATCGGCTGCCACCGGAGCGCCAGGCTGGCCCGCCTCGCCGGAGACCAC
>JASIGS010000506.1 GCA_030052355.1 Streptosporangiaceae bacterium
TGCATGGCTGGCCTCCTGTTGGCGGGTGAGCGTGCGGCGCGTCCCGACCTGCTGACGTCGCGCGGGCACGCAAGTCATCGGTGCCTGACGCTACGCCCGGATCACTGACATGTGTTGTCAGCGATACTGAGCTACCTTGCTGTGCGTGCGCGCTGACCGGCTGGTGTCCCTCGTCCTGCTGCTGCAGGCCCGCGGCCGCGCTACCGCCAGCGAACTGGCGGCCGAGCTCGGCGTGTCGGTCCGCACCATCTACCGGGACATGGAGGGACTGAGCGCGGCGGGCGTGCCGGTCTACGCCGAACCGGGGCCGGGCGGCGGCTGCCGGCTCCTCGAGGGCTACCGGTTCCCGCTGCGCGGCCTGCTCCCCGAGGAAGCTGAGGCACTGCTCATCCTGGGCGTCCCCGCGGCGTTGCGGGAACTCGGCCTGGCGGAAGCGGTCGCTGCTGCCCACCATCGGATCCGTCTCGCCTCGGGCCTGCGCCGGGCCGATGGTGCTCCCGAAGAGCCGGTGACGCTCGTCCACCTCGACATGCCGCGCTGGTTCGGCAGTCACGAGCAGGTACCGCAGCTGCGCACGCTGGCGGAAGCGCTGCGCGGGCAGCGCCAGCTCGAGCTCGCCTACCGGCGTGAGGCGGACAGTCCGTCCTCCCGGGCACCGGTCGCCACGCCGCCGTCCTCCCCCGTGCCCGGCTCCCCAGCTCCGTCCCCCGGCACCCCCCCGTCCTCCCCCGCGACCCGCTCCGCCACGCCACCCGCCGGCACGCTGCTCCGGACGGTGTCACCGCTTGGCCTGGTGAACAAGGCAGGAACCTGGTACCTCGTCGCCGCCGTTGCTGGCGAGCTGAGGGTGTTCCGAGCGGAGCACATCAGCTGCGTCCGGGTTCTGGGCGATACCGCGCAGCGGCCACCGGGCTTCGACTTGGTCGGGTACTGGCAGCGCTGGTCCAGTGAGTTCGAAGCGAGCCGTCCGCGCTTGCAGGTGCGGCTCAGGGCGTCACCCCTCGCGCTGGCGATACTTCCCGAGATCTTCGGCGACCGAGCCCGGCCGGCCATCTCGGCCGCATCACCGCCCGACGAGCACGGCTGGCGGGAGCTGACCCTGTCGTTCGACCACGAGCTAGCCGCCGCGCACCGGCTGGCCGGCTTCGGCGAGCACGTGACGGTACTGACCCCTCCGGGCGTACGTGAGCAGCTCGTCGCCACGGCACGCGGCATCCTCGATCGTTACGCCCCGGCCACCTAGCCCGGCTTACCGCGGGCGGTTAGGCCGCCTCATCGCGTCGCGGGCGCGGTTCTCGGCTCGCACCGGGGCTTCACGGCTGATCACCATCGTGCCCCAACGCCGGTGACGTCCCTGGCCCCCGCAGACTTGACAACGCCGGTGCCCCCAGCCGTACACGCCGCCTTGGTGGCCCCCGGTTCCGTTGCAAGCCCGGCAGTTGACGTGCGGATGCAAGATCAGCGAGACCACGTATCCCGCCAGAGCGAGACCCCAGCCGGCTGCTACGACTGCCCAGCCGACGGCGCCCCGCTTGTAGAAGTCCAGTATCAACAACGTCAGCAGTACCGCAATGACAAAGAGCACCCATCTATTGCGGCGAGTGATCACAAGCCGAGAATGACATGTCAAAGAGGTCTATGCCAGCACGAAACATGGTTAAGCCGCACGGCGTGTCTAGCGTTATCCGTTACCGGCTGAGCGCACGGGCGTCTAGGACGGGGCGGCTCGCTCAGCTGCGAGCAACGGTATGGCCGCTATCTTCTCCTCGGTGAGGTCCGCCCAGCGGATACCCGCAGCTGGCCGTCTGGTCTGCCTGCCGCGGCAGTCGATGATCCGCTCGGGCGTGACGACGAAGTCGACGAGCACGTCGTGCTCGGTCAGCGGGATCGTGCCGGCGTCGCGCACCTGCAGTTCGTGAACCGTGGTGACGCACACCGTCTCCGGCCCGATCAGCCCGGCCGCGAAGGCCAGGGCGTACTCCAGGTCTGCGAACCCGCCGCCCTTGCCCAGCCGCGCGCCGTCCTCCCCGGCCGCCACGGAGCCCATCACCACGAGGTCGACGGGTGACAGCTCCGCCAGCGTGACACGGCGAGCCGACCTCGAGGCACCGCGTATCGAGGCGGCCTTCCGCGGCGGCTCACTGAGATGGGCCGGGTCGAGGGCGAAGAACGGCTCGGGCTCGGCCAGCCGCGGCACCGCCATGTACACGGTCTTGCCGTCCTGCAGCGCTCGCTGGCGTACCGGCAGCTGGGCGGCGTCGGGGTTCGCCTTCACCGTGCCGGCCCCTAGCCACATAGGCGTCTCGCGGAGTCGCTCCGCTGCTGCCTCGGCGCCGCTGAAGTTCGGGATGCGTCCGGCAGCTCCGGGGAACCGCGCAACCCGCGCGGCTGACATCTGCCCCCACACCTCCTGCCGCAGCGCGGCCTTTGCCGCCAGCAGGTCAGCGGGACCGCCGGCATCGTGGTCGTGGCGTGGCGGATGACGGGACACGCCATCCATCTTGCCGCTAGCCGGGTGGGGTGCGTGTGGGTGCTACCAGTACCGGGCACGCGCCCGTTTGGGTAGCGTTCGTGACGTGCTGACCTGCGCCAGCTGCGGCCGGCTTAACCCGCCAGACGCCCGCTTCTGCAACGGCTGCGGAAGCCCGCTCGCCGCGGACTCCGGCACGCCAGAGCAGCTCAAGACGATCACGGTGCTGTTCGCGGACGTGACCGGGTCCACCGAACTCGGGGAGCGGCTCGACGCCGAGGCGCTGCGCCGGGTGATGGAACGGTACTTCGAGCTCGCGCAGCGGGTCATCACCAGCCACGGCGGCGTGGTGGAGAAGTTCGCCGGCGACGCGGTCATGGCGGTCTTCGGCATTCCCGTCCTGCACGAGGACGACGCGCTGCGCGCCGTCCGGGCTGCCGCCGACCTGCGCGCCAGCCTGCCGGTCCTGAACGCCGAGCTGAGGCACGACTACGACGCGACGCTCGAGCTGCGGACCGGGGTCAACACCGGCGAGGCCGTGACGGCGGCCGACGAGTGGCTGGCGGTCGGCGACGCCGTCAACGTCGCCGCCAGGCTGGAGCAATCCGCCGCCCCCGGCGAGATCCTGCTCGGACCGCAGACCTTCGGCCTGGTCCGTGACGCCGTGCTGGCGGAGCTACTCGAACCGATCGCACTGCGGGGCAAGACCGCGCCGGTGGCCGTGTACCGCCTGGTCGAGGTGCTCGTGGACAAGGGACCGCCGCCGCGTCGGCTCGACACGCCGATGGTCGGCAGGGCTCATCAGCTTCGGATGCTCGAGAACGTCTACGCAAACGTCGTCAGCGAGCAGACCTGCTGCCTGTTCACGCTGCTCGGGGTCGCGGGAGTCGGCAAATCGCGGCTGGCTGCCGAATTCCTGCCCGGCCTGGACGCGACGGTCGTGCACGGCCGGTGCCTCTCCTATGGGGAGGGCATCACCTACTGGCCGGTCGTTTCGGTCGTGAAACAGCTTCTCGCTTGTCAGGCGGGTGGCGGCCTGGAGGCCGACAGCGACCAGGCTCGCGCCATCCGCGCGCTGCTTGGCGAGTCCGGCGAGGGCAGCGTGTCCGCCGACATCGCCTGGGCGGTACGCAAGCTGCTGGAGCGGGCGGCCGCGGACCGGCCCCTGGTCGTAGTGCTGGACGACGTGCACTGGGGCGAGCAGACGTTCCTGGATCTGGTGGAGCAAGTCGCGGACCTGAGTAGGGGCGTTCCCATCCTGATGCTCTGTATGGCCAGGCCGGAACTGCTTGACCGGCGGCCTTCGTGGGGTGGCGGGAAGCTGAACGCCACGACCGTACTGCTGGAGCCGCTCAACGGCGCCGAGGCGGACCAGCTGATCGACCGGCTGTTGCCCCCCGCCGCGCTGACGGACCCGGCGCTGCGGGCCCGTGTCCTTGAGACGGCGGCGGGTAACCCGCTGTTCCTTGAGGAGATCGCGTCCGTGGTCGCCGCCTCCCCCGGCGGCTTCCCGATCCCGCCGACCATTCACGCGCTGCTCGCGGCCCGTCTCGACCAGCTGGACCCGGCTGAGCGCCGGGTGCTCGAGCGCGGCTCGGTCGAGGGCAACTCGTTCCATCTTGGTGCGGTGGAAGCGCTCGGGCCCGAGGAGGCGTCGGTTCCCGCCAAGCTCGTGACACTGGTACGAAAGGACCTGGTGCGCCCGGCCAGTTCCGTCCTCCCCGGCGATGACGCATTCAGGTTCCGGCACCTGCTGATCCGGGACGCTGCCTATGACGGGCTGCCGAAGTCTGCCCGGATGCTGCTGCACGAACGGTTCGCAACCTGGCTGGACGAGCGGGCAGGCGATCTGTCCGAGCGGGACGAGATCGTCGGCTACCACCTCGAGCAGGCTTACCGGTACCGGCGGGAACTTGGCCCGGTCGACGACGCTGCCAGGGCAACCGGCGCGGCCGCGGCCGACCGCCTCGCCGTGGCGGGCCGGCGCGCGCTCGACAGGGACGACAACAACGCGGCGGCGAATCTGCTGGAACGAGCGTCCGAGCTGATCCAGCCAGCCGACGACATCTCCGTCGAGATCGCCCTGTTCTGGGCGCTGTTCCGGGTCGGCCGGATAACCGACGCGGCCGCTAAAGCCGCCGCAACGTCGGTCCGGGCGGCCGACAGCGGGGACCGCATCGGCCACCTCAGGGCGGAGCTCGCCCGGGTCTACGCGCTGCTGCACCTCGACCCCGAGGGCAAACAGGCCCAGCTCGCGGAGCTGATCGAGCGGGCGCGGCCGGTCTTCGAGGCAGCTGGCGACGACGCCGCTCTCGGGTCGCTCTGGCAAGCCGCCTGGGGCATCGAGCACTTCCGGTGCCGGTTCGGCGCCGCCGCCGACGCAGCGCGGCGCGCTGCCGAGCACGCGCTCGCCGCCGGCGAACGCTACCTTGCGAGCTGGAACATGACGAGCGTCTACGCGGCCGTGGCGTACGGGCCGACCCCCATCCCCGAGGTGCTCGAATGGCTCGAGCAGCAGGACGCCACGCCGGAAAAGCCTGGCTTGTCCTATTTCTGGCAGTCCAAGCTACTGCCGCTGATCGGGCGGATCGACGAGGCACGAGCCCTCCACGCACTGGACGTCGCGCGGATGACGGAGCGAGGTGAGCGGGTCGGCCTGGCACTGGACAACGACTGGGTCATCCACATGGAGGCCGGCGAGTTCGCGGAGGCCCTCGCCACCGCCACCAGGTCTTGCCAGATGCTGGCGGAGATGGGCGAGCGTTCCTGGTGGTCGACGAAGGCCTGCGAGGTAGCGCAAGCGCTGTACAGCCTGGGCCAGTACGCGGAGGCCGAGAGCTGGGCGCTGCGTGCCGCGCAGGCCGGCGCCAGCGGCGACGTCATCACGCAGGCGATGAGCCAGCAGGTGCTGGCCAAAGTGGCAGCGCAGCACGGCCACGCAGACAGGGCGCGGACCTTGGCCGCCGCGGCGGTCGCCACTTGCGAGGAGATGCAGGCGCCGCTCACCCAGGGTGACGCGTGCCTCGATGCTGCGGAGGCACACCTGCTGATCGGCGACCATGCCCGGGCCGCCGCAATGGCGAAGCGAGCGGCCGGATATTACGGCGCGAAAGGCGCCACGGTCCGTGTGCAGCGAGCCCGCGGCATCCTGCAGGAGGCCAGCGCAGACGGCCAGCGCGCGCCAGCTTGATGGTGCGCGGCCGCTGAACTACATGGGCGCGAACCCCAAACCCACTGCACGACACCCCGGCCGATCAGGTAGACCCGCTGAATTGTGCCGCAGAGCGGC
>JASIGS010000507.1 GCA_030052355.1 Streptosporangiaceae bacterium
CTTCCTGCGGTACTGCTCGCCTCACTTCGAGCACGGGCCGTTCGAGGTCGAGGCCGTGCGGCGGTGGTGCCCGGTCGACCTGTACGTCGGCGGCGTCGAGCACGCGATCCTGCACCTGCTGTACTCGAGGTTCTTCGTCAAGGTGCTGCACGACATGCAGATGCTGGACTTCACCGAGCCGTTCACGGCGCTGGTGAACCAGGGCCAGGTGATCAACCACGGCAAGGCCATGTCGAAGTCACTGGGCAACGGCGTGGACCTGGGGGTGCAGCTAGCCGAGCACGGCGTGGACGCGATCCGGCTGACCATGATCTTCGCTAGCCCGCCAGAGGACGACATCGACTGGGCCGACATGAAGCCGGAGGCGCTGGTCAGGTTCCTCGGACGGGTGGTGCGGGTCGCCGGCGACGTGGCCGCGGCCGGCGGTGCTGTCCCCGTGGCCGGCGCCGGGCCGGCTGGCGGCAACCTGGAGCTGCGCAAGGTCACGCACAAGACCGTCGACGAGGTCACCAGGCTGGTCGAGTCAACCCGGCTGAACGTCGCGGTCGCCAGGCTGATGGAGCTCGTCAGCGCGGCCCGGCGGGCCATCGACGCCGGGCCTGGCGCCGCCGACCCCGCGGTCCGCGAGGCGGCGGAAGCGCTGGTGGTCATGCTGTCGCTGTTTGCCCCGTACACCGCGGAGGAGTGCTGGGAGATGCTCGGTCACCGGCCGTCGGTCGCGCGGGCCGGCTGGCCGGCCGCCGACCCGGCGCTGCTGGTAGAGGAGACGGTGACGTGCATCGTCCAGGTCGACGGCAAGCTGCGCGACAAGCTGCAGGTGAGCACGTCGATCGGCGAGGACGAACTGCGCGAGCTGGCGCTCGCGGCGCCTGGCGTTGACCGGGCGCTGGCAGGCCGCGGCGTCCGCACCGTCATAGTCCGGCCGCCCAAGCTGGTGAACATCGTCTCGGCGTAGGGCCTTCGTGCCGCTGGCCTTACTGGCACTGCTCAGTCAGGCGGACGGCTCCAGCAGTTACGCGGAACGGTGCCGCGGCCGGGCTTGAGCTCCCCGAGCCGGCACGTTCCCAGTAATGAGAAGAATCGCGACGACGGCCGCGCGCCCGCGGGGACGCTGTGGACGCGGTCAGACCCGGCGCAGCACCGCGACGACCTTGCCCAGGATCTCGGCCTCGTCACCGGGGATGGGGGTGTAGACGGGGTTGTGCGGCATCAGCCAGACGTGGTCAGAGGAGCGCTTGAAGGTCTTGACGGTGGCCTCGCCGTCGAGCATGGCCGCGACGATGTCGCCGTTGTCGGCGACGGGCTGCTGGCGGACCACCACCCAGTCGCCGTCCGCGATGGCTGCGTTGATCATCGAGTCGCCGACCACCTTGAGCAGGAACAGCGTGCCCTCGCCGACGAGCTGCCTTGGCAGCGGGAAGATGTCCTCTATCTGTTCTTCGGCGAGGATCGGCCCGCCTGCCGCGATGCGGCCGACCAGCGGGACGTAAGCCGCCTCCTGGGAGGCGATGTCCAGCTGCGGCACGCCTTCCTCGACCTCAGGTTCAGGGCGGATCGCGGGGTGGCCGGGCAGCCGCACCTCGACGGTGCGCGGGCGGCCGGCATCCCGGCGCAGGTAACCCTTGCTCTGCAGGGTGGAAAGCTGGTACGAGACGCTCGAAGTGCTGGTCAGGCCGACGGCCTCGCCGATCTCGCGCATGGAAGGCGGATAGCCGCGTCGCTGGACCGACTCGCGGATGACCTGGAGCACCTTGCGCTGCCGCCAGGTGAGCACGTGGTCGGGATCCGGCTTGTCCGGCAGGTCCGCAACGACTGCGGGCACGCTGCCCTTCGGCCGTCTGCCCGGCTTGCCCCTTGGCCGCTGGGCAGCCGCCTGTTCGGCATCGGCGCCGGGGTGACCCGCGCTCAAGTTCGCCGCACTCATGCTCCCTGCACTCATGTTCGAGGCCTTTCGCGCCCCTTTCTCGCTGGTTACATCGCTCATTGTCGTGCCTCCGGCTCGGTAGTGGCGTGTCCTCGAAGCAGACGTTAACGGTTTCGCGCGCCGATCTCAAACATCTGTTCGACCATCGGCAAAAGTGTCGTACCCCTGCGATATGACAGTACCGCAGGTTCGTTCGATCGAACGCAAATGCTATAGAACAGAGGTACGATCGAACTGTCATTCGGCTCAGCGGCCGAGACCCAGGGAGGCACCGATGAGCGCAGTGACCGAGATGCCGTTCGGCGACAGCCTGATCGGCGACCCTCCGGCCGGCCGCGCGCCGATCCGAAGCGCTGCGGCTGTGCCAGTCCGCCGCGAGGCGACCCGGCATCAGCCCGCCCCGTCGGTCCGGCCCCGGCTTGTCCTGGTACGGGCATCGACCGGTGCCGACCTGCCCCGGTCTGCGCTGGCGCGCCAGGCACCGGCCCGGCCAGCTGCGGCTCCGCTTCGGCTCACCCGGCGGGGCAGGGCCGTTGTCGCGGCGGCTGCGACGGTGCTGGCCGCCGTGGCAGCTTCCCTGATCGTCGTCGCGGCCGCCACCGGCGCTCAGGCGACCAATCATGGTCAGCCTGGGGGTGGCTACGCCGGGATGCGTGAGATTGTCGTCCGGCCTGGCCAGACGCTGTGGTCAATAGCCGCCGCGGCCGAGCCGTCGGCCGATCCGCGGGTCGTGATCCAGCAGATCATGACGGTCAATTCGCTGACCACAACGCAGATCCAGGCGGGCCAGCTGCTCTGGGTGCCGAAGTGACACACCGCGACACGCCGGCGTTTCGCGAGTTTCCCTGGCGCGCCGCGACGGCGCAGCGGTCAGGTGGCGGGCGCTGTGGCTGGCGCTGCACTGCCGGTCTACCAGCAGGTTCGTGCCAGACGCCGCTGGCTTGCCGGGCGGCCAGCCCGGTGGACAAGGACAGTCGCTCGGAAAACCACTAGATGTAGTAGTTGCACGGATGTAGTTTTCCTATAGGTTGTGCTTACGTGGGTACACCACTTGCGGGGAGGTGATCGCGTGTACTGCCCGTTCTGCAAGCACCCCGACAGCAGGGTCATCGACAGCCGGACTTCTGACGACGGTGCCGCGATCCGCCGGCGCAGGTCGTGTCCGGGCTGCGGCCGGAGGTTCACCACGCAGGAGACCGTCATCCTGACGGTAGCCAAGCGCAGCGGCGTTACCGAGCCGTTCAATCGCGACAAGATTGTGCGCGGGGTGCAGCGCGCCTGCCAGGGCAGGCCCGTGAGCGAGTACCAGCTGGCGCTGCTCGCGCAGCAGGTCGAGGACGCGATCAGGAGCCGTGGTAGCGGCGAGGTGCCCTCGCACGAGATCGGCCTCGCCATTCTCGGGCCGCTCCGCGACCTCGATGAGGTCGCTTACCTGAGGTTCGCCTCGGTCTACCGGGGATTTGAGTCGCTGGCCGATTTCGAGGATGAGATCGCAGCCTTGCGCGCCGAGCACGGCAGCGCCTGGCCACCCGACGATGCGCGGTTCCTGGCCGGCGAGCCGGAGCCGGAGCGGGCCGTGCCGGATCGGGGCGAGCCGGATCGGCCTGTGCCGGATCGGGGCGAGCCGGATCGGGGCGAGCCGGAGCACGCGCTCCCGTCTGGTGAGCGCGCAGTCAGACATCGCGGGCAGCAGTCCGCACCGGCCAGCTAGGCCGGACCTTTACACCGGAGGGCCTTGCCAGGCCCAGCTATCGGGTCCTAGCGATCCGCGAAGGGGGATCTGATGACCGAGACGGCCAGCGGACCGGCGTCGCAGGGCGGCAGCAATGCGGGCGCCAAGGGGCTCACCGTGCGCCGCATCTACACGCGCGAGGGCGTCCATCCGTACGACGAGGTCAACTGGGAGCGACGCGACGTCGTCATGACCAACTGGCGGGACGGCTCGGTCAACTTCGAGCAGCGCGGCGTTGAGTTTCCCGACTTCTGGTCGGTGAACGCCGCGAACATCGTGACGACCAAGTATTTCCGCGGTGCCGTCGGCACTCCGCAGCGCGAGTGGAGCCTCAAGCAGCTCGTGGACCGGGTCGTCGGCACCTACGGTGCCGCCGGCCGCGAGCACGGCTACTTCGCGACCGAGGCCGACGCCGAGATCTTCGAGCACGAGCTGAAGCACGCGCTCGTGCACCAGGTGTTCAGCTTCAACTCACCGGTCTGGTTCAACGTCGGTACCCCCTCACCGCAGCAAGTGTCCGCGTGTCAGCCCTACGACGCGCCGGTCAGCACGCCGGACGGCCCGGTGCCCATCGGCAGGCTGGTCGAGTCCGCTGCCGTCGGCGCGAAGGTGTACGACGCCCACGGCATCACCCGCGTCGTGGCCACGAAGGCCAACGGCGTGAAGGAGGTGCTGCGGCTGCACGCCGCCGGCGGGCGCACGCTGGACGTCACGCCCGATCACCTGGTGTGGCGAGCCTGCGGCCGCGACGGCGGCGAGTTCACCGTGGCCGGCTTCCTGCGGCCGGGCGACCAGCTGCTGCAGGTGCGCCCGGAGGTCGGCGGCAGCGACCGGGTACTGCTGGAGATCAGCAAGGTCGAGCGGCTCGGCCCGATGGAGGTCTACGACATCCAGACCGAGAGCGGCGAGTACCTGTCCGGCGACATCCGCGTGCACAACTGCTTCATCCTCGCGGTCGACGACACCATGGACTCGATCCTCGAGTGGTACAAGGAAGAGGGCCTGATCTTCAAGGGCGGGTCCGGGGCCGGCGTGAACCTGTCACGCATCCGCTCGAGCAAGGAACTATTGTCCTCGGGCGGGACGGCGAGCGGGCCGGTGTCGTTCATGCGCGGCGCGGACGCCTCCGCCGGGACGATCAAGTCCGGCGGGGCCACCAGGCGTGCGGCCAAGATGGTCGTGCTCGACGTGGACCATCCGGACGTCGTCGAGTTCATCGAGACCAAGGCGCGCGAGGAAGAGAAGATCCGCGTGCTGCGCGACGGCGGGTTCGACATGGACCTGGGCGGCAAGGACATCACCAGCGTCCAGTACCAGAACGCCAACAACTCGGTGCGCGTCTCCGACGAGTTCATGCACGCCGTGGAGACCGGCGGTTCGTTCGACCTCAACTCGCGTACCACCGGCGAGGCGATCGAGACCGTGAACGCCCGCGAGCTGTTCGGCAAGATGGCCAAGGCCGCCTGGGAATGCGCCGACCCCGGCATCCAGTACGACAGCACCATCAACGACTGGCACACGTGTCCGGAATCGGGTAGAATAACTGCTAGTAACCCATGTTCCGAATATGTCCATCTTGATAACTCTTCGTGCAATCTGGCCAGCATCAACCTGCTGAAGTTCCTGCGCGAGGACGACACGTTCGACGTCGAGAGATTCGAGAAGCTCGCCGAGCTGATCATCACGGCGATGGACATCTCCATTTGCTTCGCCGATTTCCCGACGGCAAAGATCACCGCCGTTACCAGGGCCTACCGGCAGCTGGGCATCGGCTACGCCAACCTCGGTGCGCTGCTCATGGCGACGGGGCACGCGTACGACTCTGAGGGCGGCCGCGCGATCGCCGCCGCTATCACGTCGCTGATGACCGGCACCGCCTACAAGCGCTCGGCCGAACTGGCTGCTGTGGTCGGTCCGTACGACGGTTACGCCAGGAACGCTGCGGCGCACAAGCGTGTCATGCGCAAGCATGCTGACGCCAGTAAGCAGATCAGGGCTCTCGGCGGAATGGACGTGGCCATCAAGGCTGCTGCCGACAAGGCCTGGCAGCAGTGCTTGGAGCTTGGCGAGGCTAACGGCTACCGAAACGGACAAGCCTCACTACTCGCCCCTACCGGGACAATTGGGTTCATGATGGACTGTGACACCACAGGTATCGAACCGGATCTGGCCCTGAAGAAGTTCAAGAAGCTGGTCGGCGGCGGCTCGATGGAGATCGTCAACCAGACCGTTCCGCGGGCGCTGAAGAATCTCGGCTACCAGCCCGAGCAGGCCGAAGCCATCATCGAGTACATCGCCGAGCACGGGCACGTCGTGAACGCGCCGGGCATGCGGCCCGAGCACTACGAGGTGTTCGACTGCGCCATGGGGGAGCGGGCGATCAGCCCGATGGGCCATGTGCGGATGATCGCAGCCGTCCAGCCGATGCTCTCCGGGTCAGTCTCCAAGACCGTGAACATGCCGGAGAGCGCGACGATCGAGGACATCGAGAAGATTTACTTCGAGGGCTGGAAGCTCGGCCTCAAGGCGCTCGCGATCTACCGGGATAACTGCAAGGTCGGCCAGCCGTTGTCGATCGCGAAGGCGAAGACCGAGGAAGCTCCTGCTCCTGCCGCAACATCGCCGCACGAGATCAGGCCGGTCCGCCGCAGGCTGCCCAAGCAGCGGACCGCGACGGTGACCAGGTTCTCGGTGGCGGGTGCCGAGGGTTACATGACGGCGTCGAGCTACCCAGACGACGGGATTGGCGAGGTGTTCCTCAAGCTCGGCAAGCAGGGCTCGACGCTGGCCGGCGTCATGGACGCGTTCTCGATGGCGATCTCGGTCAGCCTGCAGTACGGAGTCCCGCTCGAGAAGTGGGTGGAGAAGTTCACCAACATGCGGTTCGAGCCGGCCGGCATCACCGACGACCCGGACATCAGGATGGCCAGTTCGGTGATGGACTACATCTTCCGCCGCCTGGCGCTGGACTACCTGCCGTATGAGCAGCGGGCCGATCTTGGCATCCTCACCGCCGAGGAGCGCACCGCGCAGCTCAATGGCGAGGACCCAGGATCTGCGGCCGATGAGATCGACCCCGACGAACTCGCGCAGTCAGCGGCCGTCGAGCCCGTCAGGCGAAACCGGCCTGAGCCCGCTGAGTCACCGGCAGCACGCCCGGCTCCACCGCAAAGCTCCGGCGTGAGCACAACGGAACTGGTCGAGTCCCAGCAGGGCCGCGTCGCGGACGCGCCGCTGTGCCTGGTCTGCGGGACCAAGATGCGGCCTGCTGGCAGCTGCTACGTCTGCGAGGGTTGCGGCTCGACCAGCGGTTGCAGCTAATTGTGACCGCTCACCGAGGTTTTCCGAGCGCAGCCGGGGCGCGGCCGGGTCGGCTGCGCCCCGCCTGCGCGGTGATGAGACGTCTCGCCTTACATCTGCTGCAACGTGCCCGGCCAGGGCCCCGCCATGGCCTGAAACTAGCTAGTCAACCCCGCTAAACACGCTAATCCGACTCTGGATTAGGTCGTTTGACGGGTTCGATTACGAGGTTCGTTGCGCAGCTTCGCTGACCTTGACGTGCTCATCGGGCTGGTGCCAGCCCAGGTTGTCACTCGACTCAGCGCGATCGAGGTCGGCCCACGCTCGCGCGCACAGCCGGGCGGTCAGGCGAGGCCGAACAGGACCTCGGCGTTGCCGGATGCGATCTTGGTGCGCTCCGCGGGGTCGGGGATGGCGTCGAAGAACTGCTCGATCGCCGTCGCGTCGGGTCGGTGGAAGGGATAGTCGGTGGAGAACAGGACTTTGTCGGCGCCGGTGAAATCGAGGGTGTGGCGCAGCAGGCGTTCCTGCAGCATTCCGCTGCTGGTGATGTAGACGTTGGTCTTGATGTAGTCCGACACCCGGCGCTCGAGGTGTTTTGCGATGCCGGACAGGCTGTCGGCCCGGTCCATCCAGAACAGCAGCATCTCGCCCCAGTGACCGAGCACGAGCTGAAGATCGGGGTGGCGGTCGAACGTGCCGCGCAGGATCAGCCGCAGCGCCGCCAGGCCCGTGTCCATGTGCCAGCCCCAGCCAAACGTCGCCAGGCCGAGGTCGACCAGCGGATCCAGGCCCCGGTAGGCGGCATCGCGCAGCTGGCCGGACGGGATCTGCGGGTGGATGAAGATGGGCTGACGCAACCGGGCTGCGGTGGCGAACAGGTCGTCGTAGGCGGGGTCGTCCAGCGGCCGGGTGCCCGTCCGGCCGTGGACCATGGCGCCGACGTGACCCAGCTTGGTCGCGCACCGTTCAAGCTCCGCGGCCGCTGCCTGCGGATCGCTGGTTGGCAGGGTGGCGAACGCGCGGAAGCGCGCCGGGTGAGCCCGAACAGCGCAGGCGGCCTCGTCGTTCGCGTCCCTGGCCAGCGGCACGGCCTCCCTGGCCGGCAGCGCCTGGGTGGCGGGGGTGACGACCGAAAGGATCGAGACGTCGATCCCGGCATCGTCCATCGCCTCGACCCGGCCCGAGCCGACGTCCTCGAGCCGGGCCTGGTTATCACCCATGGCGTTCAACGCGACGCTTTCGTCGCGTGCTCCGGCGGGCAGCCGGTCAAGCGCGTCACGGATGCTGGGACTGTTCCAGTGCTCTTCAATCGCGATGATCTTCATGTTGACGTCCTAGTCCCGATCTCACTCACCACTTGTTGAGTCAACCGTACACTATTCACTCAACAGCAGTAGAGTGAACCTGTGAGCGAGCCGAGAAGCAGGGCCGCCAGACGGGCGGCCACCGCGCAGCGCATCCTTGAGGCCGCGCAAGCGGAATTCGGCGAGTACGGCCTTGAAGGGACCACCATCCGCCGGATCGCCAGCCGCGCGAACGTGGACCCGTCCCTGGTCATGCAGCACTACGGATCG